>CAYHSY010000012.1:0-19894 GCA_964359435.1 uncultured Candidatus Saccharibacteria bacterium | reverse complement strand
TTTTCAAGCATAATGACTATAGTTTATAGCGATTTTTATGGTTTGTCAACGGACTCTTTCAATTTTGGGAAATTTATTTTATAATATGGTTAATAATATGGAGAGGATTTATTTGGATCATGCGGCCGCGACGCCGGTTGATAAAGGGGTGGTGGCGGCCATGAGGCCTTATTTTACGGATAAATTCGGAAACCCAGGTTCTTTGCACCGAGAGGGGCAAATCGCCTCGGCGGCGGTTTTTAATTCGCGTTTGAAGATCGCGCGGGCGTTAGAGTGTGGTTATCGTGAAATTATCTTTACGGGAAGCGCGACGGAAGCCAATAATCTCGCGCTTCGCGCTGTAATTAAAAATGTAAAGATCAAAATGCAAAATGACAGTGCAAAATTAAAGAATTTAAGGCCAAAGATAATTATTTCTACCGTAGAACACGAATCTATATCGGAGACGGCGGCGGATTTGGAAAAGGAGGGGGTTGAGGTGGCGCGGATTCCGGTTTCGCGTGAAGGATTGGTGGATTTGGGAAAATTAAAAGCCGCATTGGATGAGCGGACGGTTTTGGTGTCGGTAATGTACGTGAATAACGAAATTGGCATGATACAACCAATAAAAGAGATCGCTAAAATAATAGAGGATTTTAGAAAGGAAATTCCCAATTCCCGATTCCCAATTCCCAATAAATTTCCAATTACTCAATTTCCGATATTACATATTGACGCGGTGCAGGCGTTTCAGTATTTGCCGTGCCGCCCGGCTGAATTGAATGTCGATCTGATGACACTTTCAGCGCACAAAATTTATGGTCCGAAAGGCATGGGATTGCTATATGTCCGACGTCCGACGTCCGACGTCCGGTTGTTGTCGTCTTTTATAACCGGCGGGGGGCAAGAAGGCGGTATGAGGGCCGGAACGGAAAATGTGCCCTATATCGCGGGGTTTGCGGAAGCGGTCGAGATTACGGAAGCGATGCGGGAGAAGGAGGCGAAGCGGATCGCCAAGCTAAGGGATTATTTTTGGCAAGAAATCAGGCGAAAAATTAACCCCCACCTTAATCCCGCACTCAAAGCGTTGAGTGGCGGGATTAATCCTCCACCTGCAAGCAGGGGGAGGAAAGAGGGGATGGAATTGAACGGTTCGCTCAAAAATCGGTTGCCGAATAATTTAAATATTTATTTTCCGGGACACAAAGCGCAGGATTTATTGATTGCGCTGGATGTTTATGGCGTCGCGGCATCATCCGGCTCGGCGTGTTCGGCGCGTACCACCGAGCCGTCCCGGGTCATTATGGCACTTGGCTATAACCGCGAGCGGGCTTTGTCCAGTCTACGATTTACTTTGGGGCGCAGGACGACTAAGAATGAAATTGACATAACAATCAAAGTTTTGTTAAAATGTCTTGGAGCTTAGCCGTGGCATTGTGCCCAGGCAAGCGGTAATTTTTGTTGAAGGAGCGAGGCGATGTGGTTTGCGAAGTGGTCTGCGAACTTGGCTGAAATCGATCAGTGCTGCGGCGAGTGTGAAGCCTGGTTGATTGCCCGTCAGCGTCTTTTGATGGCGACTGTGTTGCATTTGCTGTGGTGGTCGTCGGTTTGTGGCTTGATCTATGTAGTTTCGACTCTGCAGTACGTTGAGGAGACCCACGAACAAGCCGCTAACCGTCGAAAGATGGTGGAGGAGCGACATCAGCAACTTCTACGCGAGCAAGAACAAGAACAGCAACAGTAACTCTCTTCCCGCCTCGGATTGTTCCGGAGCGGGAATTTTTTAACTGATTCAAAAATTAAATATCAAAAATCAAATTGACAGATAATAAATAAAAGTTTTAAAATCATCGCGTAGCGATACTATAATTTTGCGTTTTGATCTTTACATTTTGAATTGCACTCTGGCACTCTCGTTGACAGAGTGCTAACGGGTTTGCTATGTTACAATATAATTACCCACAATGAAGAATTTTCACCGTTTTACCATTAAAGCCCAAGAGGCCCTGCAGAACGCGCAGGATTTGGCCACGGCCAAAAATCATGGCGAGTTCAAGGCCATTCATTTGCTTTCCAGTTTGTTATCCGATGAATCGTCATTGGTCCGTCCCTTGCTCTTGAAGTGTGCTGTGAATGTGGAGGCCTTGGTCCAGCAAGTAGAGATTGAACTCCAAAATATGCCCCGGGTTGTCGCCGGCGGCAATGTTTCCCAAATGTATCTTTCAACTGAGTTGATGCAGCTTTTGGACCGCGCGGCGAAACTTGCTCAAGGCCAAAAAGACGAGTTTGTGTCCTGCGAACACTTGCTCTTGGCTATCTCCGACGCTCCCTCCGGCGCCAAGTTAATTTTGGACAAAGCCGGTTTTAAGCGTGACATTGCCATGCGGGCTTTGGCCGCGTTGCGCGGCTCCGCGCGGGTGACGGATGAAATGCCGGAGTCCAAATTCCAGGTGTTGGAAAAATATGCCATAAATTTGACGGATAGGGCGAAGGCCGGCAAGTTGGATCCGGTGATCGGACGGGAAGAAGAGTTGCGCCGTTTGATCCAGGTCCTATCGCGCCGCACCAAGAATAATCCGGTTTTGATTGGCGAGCCGGGTGTTGGCAAGACCGCGGTGGTGGAGGGGCTCGCCCAACGCATTGTTTCGGGAGATGTTCCCGAGACCCTGAAAGATAAAGAGGTAGTGGCTTTGGATATCGGCATGCTGATTGCCGGGACCAAATTTCGGGGTGAGTTTGAGGATCGTTTGAAGGCCTTCGTGAATGAGATTAAAAACAGTGCCGGCCGGTTGATACTTTTTATTGATGAAATACATATGATCGTGGGCGCGGGCGCGGCCGAGGGCGCGATTGACGCTTCTAATTTATTAAAACCGTCCCTAGCGCGGGGAGAGCTGCATGCCATCGGCGCGACTACCATCCGCGAATATCAGCGTTATATAGAAAAAGATCCGGCCCTGGAGCGCAGATTCCAGCCGGTTATGGTGGATGAGCCGAGCCAAGAAGATGCCGTCGCCATTCTCCGCGGTTTGAAAGAAAAATACGAGATTCATCATGGCATCCGCATCAGCGACGAGGCCATCCGCGCGGCCGTGAATTTGTCGGCCCGTTATATTGCTGACCGGTTTTTGCCTGACAAGGCGGTGGACTTGATCGATGAAGCGGCAGCTTCGCGCAAGCTGGACACCGAGAGTTTACCTCGGGAGATTGATAAGCTGCGCAAAGAAATTACGGGGTTGGAAATTGAACGCAATGCTTTGCAAAAGGAAACATCCGGCAAGACCAAGACCAAAACCCGGCTCAAAGCCATAGAGTCCTCGCTTAAAAAACTGCATGAAGAAAACGATGCCATTTCCGGTCATTGGCGGGCGGAGAAAATTGCCTTTGAGGACTTGCATAAACTCCGGCGCCGGATTGACGATTTGAAGCGCGAGGCGGAGGTCGCCGAACGCGACGGTAACCTGGAGCGCGTGGCGCAGATTCTCTATGGTGAATTACCGTCCTCGGAAAAGGAATATAAGGCGTTTGAAAAACGTTATTATAAGGAAGGCGGCAAAAAGACCGGTTCGGCTGCAAAGTTTATCAAAGAAGCGGTTGATGAAGAAGATATCGCCTCCGTTGTGGCCCGGTGGACAGGTATTCCGGTTTCCAGGATGTTGGAATCGGAAACGGAGAAATTAGCCCGCTTGGAAGAGGTTTTATCCGGCAGAGTGGTGGGTCAGACCGAGGCAATTTCTGCCATCGCGAACGCCATTCGGCGGGCCCGCACCGGACTGGCTGATGAAAACCGCCCTTTGGGATCTTTTATGTTTTTGGGGCCGACGGGCGTCGGCAAGACAGAACTGGCCAAGGCACTCGCCGAATTCATGTTTAACGATGAAAAGGCCCTGATCCGGATTGATATGTCGGAATACATGGAGCGGCACGCGACCTCGCGACTCATTGGTTCGCCGCCCGGGTATGTGGGGTACGAAGAGGGCGGGCAGCTTACGGAAATTGTGCGTCATCGGCCGTACAGTTTGATTTTATTTGATGAAATCGAGAAGGCCCATCCCGAGGTTTTCAATATATTGCTTCAGGTTTTGGATAACGGCCATCTTACCGACGGCAAAGGTAAGTCGGTGAATTTTAAGAATGCGATTATTATCCTGACTTCCAATGTGGGAAGCCAGCATTTTAAGGCGCTTTCAAAAATCGGTTTTGCTGCCGCGGATGAGGCGACAGATTTGGCCGAAGAGGAACAATTTAAGGAGAAAGTCCGGATTTCGCTTAAAGAGAGTTTCCGGCCGGAATTTTTAAATCGCATTGATGAAATCGTGATTTTCAACGCCCTGCGGCGGGAAGATATTTTGAAAATCGCCGACATTCAACTGGAAATTGTTAGAAAACGTTTAGCCGAAAAAGGGATTGAAGCGGTTTTTGATGCCACCGTCAAAGAGCACATCGCCGCCAATGGTTATGATCCCGAATATGGCGCCCGGCCGATCAGGCGCTTGATACAGCGGATAATACTTGATAAGCTGGCGGATAGGATAGTTCGCGGTCAACTTAAAAATGGCGGGAAAATTAAAATTGCTTTTACAGAATCAGCGCTTAGCATTACTTCTTAAAGCGCTTGTGTTCGGCGTGTTTTTCGCCTGGACGTATCCGCCGGGATCCAGTTTGATGCGAGGCGGTATTTTCGTTTTCACGGCTTTGATTTTATATATTAAACCGTTTTTTAATATCCTGTCTTTATCAAGATCATTTTTGGCATTGACGGCCCTTTCTTTGATTTTTTCCGCCGCAGGATTGTCCAAAGAGGGGGTGGCGTCACCGCCTTCTGGAGCCACTTGGGCCACTCTTTTGATTTTTGTCCATGCCATTCTGTTTTTTATAATATTAGGGCTTAAAGAATTTGTTTTGGTCCATCGTTTATTCTGGCATGAAGCGCTGTTTGCCGTCCTGTCTTACGAAACTATAGTAATTTATTCCATTACCGCAGCAGCCCATCCGGCCGCGGCATCCATATTTTTAATAGCGGTTATAGTAGCGCTCTTGTCGGAATTGGTGAGCCGCGAGACGGACGTGCCTCCCCGAAGAGCGTTTTTGGCCGGAGCGGTTTTGGGATTGATGATTTTAACAGGCCTCTGGGTGGCCAAGCTTTTGCCTTTAGGTTTTTTAAATGTTTCAAATTTGACGGCGTTAGGCGCCCTGTTTTTTACGGAGATGCTGTTGCGTTTTTATAATAATAAGTTAACCAAGACGATCCTCATTTCCAGGGTTATTGTTTTCGCCCTATTGGCCGCGTTTATTTTTCTGACTTCACGATGGTATCTTTAAGGAATTAAGAATTGTGGATTTGGAATAGGGAATAAGAGTTTGACTTCGGAGATTTAGGAGTATATCTTGGAGATAAATTATGATAAGAGCGCAAGCGCAACAAATCGCCTATGCTGTTTTACGTCTCGCGCCTTACGTGCGGCGTAAAGAATTGCGCCACCGATTGGAAGAGTCGGCCTTGGATTGTTTTGCCGCCGCTTGCTTGGAAGACGGTTTTAGGGTTGCGCGGCAGGCCGAGGCGCTTTTAGGTTTGATAAAACTTGGCATGTCTCTATACGAGGTGGAGATTTTAAATGGGGATATGCTGGTGGGTGCCTTGAAGGATTTGGCGGTTTCTGCCGATGTGTCTGATGTTTCAGATGAATCCGAGGAGGCGCCGGACGCCGCAGTTTTTTTGGATGATGCCTCTCGTCTTTTTCATGAAGATGGGGATATACATAAAAAATCCGTAAAAGACCTAATTACCGACCAGGCCGCCGCGATTAAACAATCAAGACGAGATGGATCGGCAACCGATCGGCAATCGATCGGCAACGATCGGCAATCAGTTGCCGAACGATCGGCAACCGATCGGCAACCGATCGGCAATGGTATCGTGTTGAGTGGGGAGTTGCCGAACGATCGGCAATCGATCGGCAATCAATCACGGCAAGATGTCCCCTTGGATGCAGTCGATTCTGATTTGTCTGATGAAAATGAGGATTCTATCGGGGGCATGGTTAGTATTGGCAATGCGATCAGGCAGGCATCTATAATAGAAAAGATACGTTCTATGAGTGTTAAAAATGCGTTGGGAGATATCATTGGTTGCCGAATGAAGGATTTATTATCAGCTTTTCCTATGGTTAGCGAGAGGACTTTGCGTAATGATCTACAACGCTTAGTCAATCACGACAAGGTTCAGAGGCACGGTGCCGGCGGTTTTTCCGTGTATGTAATAAAATAAGCCGGCAGTCGTTATCTTTGATGAATCCCGTACTCAAGGTGTATTTGTATTACGTGACACGTTCCTGGTTTTTGTCTAGTTGACTTGGTGGGTCACTTCCATTAAGTTGAACTTTTAAGGATGATGTAAGGGTGTGAGGCCTATTACTCATCAGATGTCGCATATCTATCGGATCTGTTTCGGATTTGTTGTGGCCTCACTTTACGTGGGGCTTTCCTGTTTTTGAGATGTTCCACATTCGCCTTCCGCGTCCGTTTGCTATAATAAATAGTAGACGGATCCAGCAGGCGATATGATAAGAATTATCGCAAAGCTGGGCATTCTGTTTCTTTTTGTTATCAGATTATTAACTTCTGCTTAGGTCGATTTCATCGACGTCGGGAGACGAAGCGATGAAGGGAGGGGTGGTAATCGTCCGGAAATACATCGTTCTATTATTAAAATTTTGTTTCTTGAAAATAAGTTAAATTGTATGGGAAATAAATTATCAAAAAGGATTGCGTCAGTCGTGGTGACAGCCGCGACTGTGCTTTCTCTTTCTGGTCTTACGCCGTTGGCCGCGCAGGCGCAATCCGTTTCGGATTTGCAAGCGCAGATTAACGCGTTGTTAGCCCAGATTGCCGCATTGCAAGGTCAGTTGGCGGGTGCTCCTGCCGCTGCTCCTGCAAGTGGAAGTGGCGACGCATGCTATAACTATACCCGCAACCTCACTGTGGGCAGTCGTGGCGATGATGTCTCCGCTCTCCAAGGTGTTTTAGCTTCTAAAGGTGACTTGCAAGTTTCGCCAACCGGCTATTTTGGTCCTTTGACCAAGGCCGCTTTGGCTAAATTCCAGGCTCGCGAAGGCATCAGCCCAGCGGCTGGCTATTTTGGTCCGATTACTCGCGCCAAAGTGAAAGCCATGTGCGTGCCCGGCGCTCCTGTAGTTGGCGGTGGTCCGGCTCCAGCCCCGATTCCGGTGGTTGGCGGTGATATCGCCGTTGTAAAGTCGGCTAACCAGCCGGTGGCGACCATTCTTCCGTTTAACGCGCAGCGCATTCCGTTTACTCGCATCCAGTTGGTTGCGGGTTCCAAAGATGTGGCTGTGACGGGTGTTAAGGTCCGCAGACAGGGTTTGGGTTCCGACACTATGTTTGACAGTTTGGTTTTGCTCGATGCTAACGGCGCGCAAGTCGGTCTCAAGAAGACCTTGAATGCCGACCATGAGGCCGTTATTGGCGAGCGCGTTGTCATTAAAGCCGGTGAAGCCAGAGAATTCGTTGTCGCGGGCAACCGCTCCAGCGAAACCTCGACTGGCGGTCAGACCGTCGAATTGGCGGTGATGGCTGTAAATGTTGAGAGCGGTGTTGTGTCCGGCAGCTTGCCGATCGTCGGCGCCAGCCATACCAGCAACGCTTCTTTGACCATTGGTTCTGTGACGATGGCTATGGGTCCTTTGAACCCGCAAACGGGGTCGGCGACCATTGTTACCAAAGAAGTTGGTACAACCGGTTATACCTTCTCCTCCGTGAAAATCACGGCCGGTTCTGAAGAAAAGGTTTACTTGAAGTTCATCCGTTGGAACCAGACCGGTTCGGCCGGCTCCGGTGACCTCGCGAACATCAAAACCTATGTTGACGGCGTCGCTTATGACGCGGTTGTCAGCTCCGACGGTAAATATTACACCAGCACCTTCTCGGGCAAGGGCCTCTTGATTGACAAGGGCTTCTCCAAAGAAGTTCTGATCAAGGGTGACATGATCGGTGGTTCTGGTCGTACTGTTGACTTCGATTTAGCTAAGAGGACCGATATCGGTCTTGAGGGTGAACTCTACGGTTATGGCGTTTTGCCGCCGCAGACAGGCACCACTGACCCGGCCGATGATTCCGGTGCTTTCAGCTCTGTTGAAGACCCATGGATGGATGCCAACCAAGCTTCGATTTCGGCCGGTACTATGAACGTGACTGTGGACAGCGCGACAGCGCCGGCCCAGAACGTGGCTGTGAACCTGCCCGATCAAATCCTCGCGGCGTGGAGCTTTGACGTTAAGGGTGAGCCGGTTTCCGTTGGCAGCATTAAAGTCAATATGTTGCTGACTGAAAACTCAGGCGCCTCTCTTGGCATCGAAGACCTTAAGAATTTGACGCTCGTCAACAAGACGACCGGCAATATTGTTCAGGGTCCGAACGATGGTTCCGGCACCGTTCTTTCCGGTACGGTAACCTTCTCCAGCTCTTATACCTTCCCGGTGGGTGTTACAACCCTTATCTTGAAGGGTAAGCTTGGAACGGATTTCGCGAACAATGATACCTTCCGTGCTTCGACGACTCCGAGCTCCGATTTGACGTCCGTTACGGGCATCAACACCGGTGTGACGGTTTCGCCGACACCGACCACTGCTTTGACCGGCAATACTATGACGGTTAAGGCCGCGGCGTTGACTATTAGCGTTGCCACTGTGCCGATCGCGCAAACCTTCATTGCGGGTTCCCGTTATGAATTTGCCCGGTACATCTTGGACGCTTCGGCTTCCGGTGAAGATCTTCGTTTGACTTCGTTCCCGGCCGAGTACAACCTTGGCGGCGGTGCGGCAAACGATATCTAGAACTGTATCTTGTATGACGGCAGCGTCGGCTTGAATACCGGTTCAAACATCGTGAATCCGACAGCGGCTGCTTCTTCATCTTCGTTTACTTTTGACAACAACGGCATCATCCTTTCCAAGGGTGCGTCCAAACAGTTGTCTTTGAAGTGCGACTTGAAGTCGGGCGCGACTGGTAAGTATACATGGGGTTATGACAGTGCTTCTTCCCCGGCTCCGACAGGCATTTCGTCCGGTCAGAGTGCGACGATTACCGAAAACGACAGCGCTGGTCAGAGCATGACCGGTGCCGCCGGCGGTACACTCTCAGTTGCTCTTGATTCGGGTTCCCCGTCTTATGCTTTGTCTTCCCCGGGTCAGACAGTTGAATTGTCCCGCATCAAGTTCTCCGCTACTAACGAGGCCATTGAGGTTCGTCAGGTTGCCCTCCAGTTCCGTGGCGCGGCTTCCAACACTCCAGTGAACCTCGTCGGTCAGATGGTTGAACTTTACGATGCTTCTACGATGGCTAAGGTTGGTGAGGCCACTTTCCCCGGCACGCTTGATACAGGCAGTGTCGAGGTTGCGACTTCCAGCTTGATCTCGAACTTCTTAGTTCCGAGAGATGGCGCCAAAGTCATGGTTGTGAAGGGTACGGTTGCGGGTATCTCCGTTTCCGGTCCTAACACCCGTTCCGGTGATTACCTGATCGTTGAGTACGATGGTAACAACAACGGCTTGACTGGTAACTACGGTGTCGGTCAATCCTCGGGCACGACAATCACTCCGACCGGTGCAGATACGTCTTCTAACGGCGTTCGCCTGGTGAAGTCCTATCCGACCTTTGCGAAGATTGATTTGAGCTCGAGCGAGCGTTTGCTTACCTCCGGCGATGACAAGACGCTTTATAAGTTCAAAGTGACGGCGAACAACGGTGACGTTGCTCTCTACAAATTGACCTTCAGCGTTTCGTCTTCAACGGTTAAGGGCGGCGGCGCTTATGCGACTACTACCAAGTACTCGCTCTTCGTCTTCACCAATGACTCGTTCAGCACGCCTGATTCGCAGTACAACAGCGCTACCAATCCGAGCGGTCTCGTGAACTCCGGCAACTGCTTCAGCGGTCGTGGTAATTCCTCGCTGACTGAATCGGCTACTGGCGGTGCTCACATGTTGGCCCCGGCCGGTAACTTGGGCAGTGGTTCTGCCGCTCCGGAAATTTACGTGGATCGTACTGGCTGCAACAGCGCCACGACCACGTTAGTTATCGCTTCCGGCCAGACACGCTGGTTCCGCTTAGCCGCGTCTATTGGTACTCTCGCCGCAGCCGGTACTTCGGAGTCGATCCAGGTACAGCTTGAGGGCGACAGCGCCTTCCCGACTCGGCAGCAGGTTGGTCTCGGCTATGTCGGCGACATGGGTCGTGCAGGCAACGGCATAGATGGAACTACCGACACAGGTGTTGATACTGACAGTCATGATGACTTCATTTGGTCCCCGATTTCCACAACGTCATCCAATAGTGTATACGATCTCGATTACACTAACGGTTATGGCGTAATTGGTCTCCCGGGTTCCAACATGAGCGTCGAGACAATCAACAAATAGTTTCTAGCGCGCTTGAGACACGCTTGAATTGCCAACGCCCCCGAGTACGCTCGGGGGTGTTTGGTTTTTAGAAAAACTCCAGATTGAGCGATTTCTGCGTTGCGCCTCCTCGGAGTACCGCCAAAGGGTACGCCTCGTCGGCGTGCCTTGAATTCACTCAATCTGGAGTTCTTCTATGCTACGATGATCGACTAAAAACAAGGCGATAGTTATACTGATCTTTATATGTTGAGTAATTTAACAAAGCCCAAATGGCTTCTAATGGGTGTATTGCTGGCGGCGGCCTTGCTGCGTTTTTGGGGGTTGGGGAGCGCCGATATTCTACACGACGAGGGCGTTTATGGTTTTCGGGCTATCGGTTATTTGGATTTTATGTCCAATGATAGCCAGACCACGCCGATTCAGTGGTATAAGGCGGCGGAATTGCCGGCTTGGACTAAATTGTCCATGCACGACCACCCGCCGCTTTACTTTTTAATCGGCCATATTTTTAGCTTTATCTTTGGTAACGAGATTTGGGCCTTGCGGTTACCCTCGGCTATGGCCGGAGTATTTTCCGTTTGGCTGATGTTCCGTTTAGTGGGGTGCTTGGCGCGCGATGAATATGCCGGACTTTTGGCTGCTTTAATTTTGGCATTGAATAGCATGCACGTCTGGATATCCAGAGCCGTTTTAATGGAGTCGCTGCTTGTTATGTTTTTACTGGCTTTGTTCAATGCTTGGTTAGTTTTTTTGGAAAATAAAAACCGTTGGATTGGTTTGGGTCTGATGCTGGGTCTCGCGGCTTTGACTAAATATACATTCATATTTTTGCCGGCAACTTTTGCATTGTACGCGGCGATTTTTCGGCGAGATTTGTTCTGTCGGCGGGAGACGTACCTCGCGCTTATCTTGGCTTTGGCGGTGTTTTTGCCGGTGATTGTTTACAATATCTTTCTTTACGGTTCGCGCGGACATTTTGATCTTCAATGGTCCTATCTTTTTGGGCAAGCGACGCCGGAATGGACGGCTTCCTTCGGCAAACTCCAGGAACCTTTTTCTGCTTGGTGGGTGAATATGACCGGCATGTATTCCATTGTGTTTATGTTGGCCGCCGCTGGCGCTTTGATTTACACAATAATCAGGTTTTATCTGAAAAGGGAAGCCATGCTTTTGATTTATCCTTTAATGTTGATTTCAGTGACCTTGGTTTTGGTTGGCATCGGTTCGGCCGAGCGTTTTATCTCGCTTTATCTGGTGCCGGCTGTGCCGGCAGCCGCAGTTTTTGCCATCGCGGTTTTCAAGAGGTGGCGCGGTGAGTGGGTGGCGTGGGCGGGGTTCGCCGCATTTTTTATTTTTGAATTGGCCTTCACCATCAGCGTGATTTTTGCCGCTGCGCCTGATTTCGGCATTCTCAAACTGGATAGATACCTTGAAGAGGTGATTGGAGGCGGAGTCGGGATGGCTTTGCCGGAATCGCCTAATCCGCATCTGGACGCGGTGATTAAGAATTATGCGCGACGTCTGGAGCGGAATAATAGGCGTATTTTGCTTATCTATGACGAGAATATAAGTTTATCCCAACGTTTGTGGCTTTTTTTGAGGAGGACAATGTATAAAGGCATTACCACTATGAATGTGCGCTTTTTTGAAAGTGGACTGGCTAAAGAGGGTGCTTCGCCGTTAGCCGGCTACGAACTGTATTTTGTTCGCGCGACGGATGCTACGCTTTTAAACCCTTATCTCAAAACCAATGACGCGGAGCGTTTTGAACGATATCTTAGGGAAACCCTGGGTTTGGAGCCGTTAAAGATTGTGGTTGGCCGTGGGGGGCTGCCCATGTTTTATGTATATCGATTTTAATGCTCGCCTTAATCGTCTTTTTCGGTTATACTAACCCTATATGTTGAGCCGATTATTAAAACCCAAGTGGCTATTGTTCGGGGTTTTGGTTTTGGGCGCGGCTTTGCGCTTGTGGGGCTTGGGTGGCGCCGAGTTGTTCCAAGACGAAGGCGCTTATGGTTTTCGGTCCATAGGGTATCTGGATTTTTTACAAAATGACGACCAGACCACGCCGATCCAGTGGTTCAGGGACGGCCGTTTGCCTTGGTGGACCCGCCTCTCTTTTCATGACCATCCGCCCCTTTTCTTTTTGGTAAACAATGTTTTCGCCACGTTGTTCGGGGACAGTCGGTTTGTTATGCGTTTACCGGCGGCTTTGGCGGGGATTCTTTCGCTTTATTTTATCTACTTGATTTTTAGGCGAGTTTCAAAAAATGATTACGTCGGTGTTCTGGGGGCGGTATTTTTAGCCGTAAATCATATACATATTTGGATCTCCCGTTCCATCGGTCTTGAATCATTGCTGGTATTTTTGATAATTTTCGGCATCCACGCTTTCCTGTTGTTTTTAGAGGATCGGCGATATTGGTATTGGGTCGGTTTAGCCATGGGGCTAGCCATGCTTGCGAAATATACCGCCATAATTTTGCCGGCATCCCTGGTTTTAACCGGTTTGATTTTCAGGCGGGATATTTTTAAGAGCCATCATTTTTACGCGGCCGTGGTTTTATCGCTTGCAATTTTTTCTCCGGTTTTAATTTATAACGCTTATCTTTACCGGACGACCGGACATTTTGATTTACAATTCGCTTATCTTTTTGGCCAGGAGACGCCAGAGTGGCGCGCTTCCATCGGCAAAGCGCAAGACCCGTTTTCACAAATCGTGCCTAATGTTTTGGCCATGTTTTCACTACCGGCGCTTTTCTTGGTTTTGGCCGGGTTGATATTTTCGTTCCGTTTTAGAGCGGAAGAGCGCGGAGTTTATCCGGCGATGGCTTGGGTATTTTTTATAACAGCCACTTTGGTCTTAGCGGCTACCGGTTCGGCTTATCGTTTTCTGGTGCTTTACGCGGTTCCTTTCGTCGCATTTATGATAATAGCTGTTTTGGCCATCGATAAATATTTTTGGAAAGATCGGCGTCTGGGTTTGGCGTGCCTTGCCGCCTTTTTGGCTTACGAATTATGGTTTTCCGTCAGCAGCATCTTTATTTATTTTCCGAGTTTCGGTGTCGTCGCATTGGATGATTATTTCGACTCCGAACTGCGGGGATTTGCGTCTTCGGCGTTTCCGACTTCTCCCAATCCGCATATCAATAAAATCATTCAGGCCAATTTATTGAAGTTGCCGGTCGGCGAACCCGCTATTGCCATCGTGTATGATGAAAATTTGAGTTTGCCGCATAAATTATGGGTTTTTGGGCGGCGTACTGTTTATAAAGGCGTGACGGCTATGACCACGACGCTTTTCAAGGATCTCTTGCGCGTTAAAGGTTTGGATTATCTGGACGGCTACCGGATATATTTTGTGAAGGCCTCGCCGGACGCGGCTTTAAATCAATATTTTTTGACTAATGAGGCGGCACGCTTCGAGCAATTTTTGTTGAATGAATTAGGGGTTCAACCGGAGAAGGTCATTTATGGCCATAATAATTTGCCGATGTTTACGATTTATAAGTTTCAGCAGTAGGACGGATCTTAGGGCCAATCCCGAAAATATCCCCGAGCCGCGGATTCCGGCTAGTCAGATAAAAGTTGATATATTATAATTAACTCATGTTTGCTTTTCGTTCCGCTTTTTTTATTATGGTCGCCGCCATCATCGCCGGCGTGGTCTATAACCATGGTTTTGCGGCGACCGGTTTTGAAAGGGATTTGTATTATGGCTTAAAAGGTGATCCGGAGGTTTTGCGCTTGCAGAAATTTTTAGGCGATGAGGGTGTTTACGCCGGGCCGGTGACCGGAAACTTTTTCAGTTTAACCCGTGAGGGGGTGCGGAAATTTCAGACCGCTCTGGCTATTGCGCCCGCATCCGGTTACTTTGGGCCTAAAACACGAGCCGCGGCGAACGCCAAGTTGGCGGTTAGAACCGGAGCAGCCGATTTGGCCGGCCAAATAGAAATTTTACTTCTTCAGGTTAAAGAATTGGAGCGGCAACTGGTCATCGCCAAAGAGCGCGAGGCCTTGCCGTTGCCCGCTCCAGCTCCCGCCGCGCCGCCGATTTTGCCAGGGATCTTTCAGAGTTCTTTGAAGGTGGAAGCAACTCTGCCAAATTATTCGAGTTCCCGATACGTTGATATCCCGCTTAATGAGTTGCGGTTTAGCGTCGCCGATCCGGATGAGGATGTGGCGATAACCAGGATCAGATTTACCAATACCGGTACTCTGGCTGATGCCAATTTTTCCGAGATTAAGGTAACTAGGGTCAAAGACGGTTTAATTTTGGCATGGCTCCGCTATGAAGACGTTTTGGCCATGGCCGCCAATTTTAAAGACAAATCCATGGAAATAGTTTTTACAGCCGATCCTTCCAAGTCGGACAAGGGGCTTTTGCGTTCCGGTAATACCTATAACATCACGGGGTCGATTATCACGCCCAACACTACCTTGAAACCGACGATCCAGCTCGATGTCGCTTCCAGCACGGATATCGATGCATATGATTATGCGGACTTGACACGCGTCGCTGATATTTCTAAAATGAATACGTTCCCGATCACGGGTCCTAGAATAACCATTAATTAATCCTTCTGATATATGAGGAAACCTATATTTTTGTTGGCGGTTTTTGTCGTGCTTGGCGTCTCGGCTTGGTATGGTCAGAACACCCTGCGGTCTTATTTTGTCGGCGCGGAGAAACCCGAGCCGACTATCACGGAGGAACCGGCGGTTCCGGAAGGAGAGCCCATCACGGAGGCACCCGTGAAATTACCGGAAGATATTTTGAGGGAGCGCGCTTTTGCGGTGGCCCATCGCCCGATTTATGTAAATGCCAAGTTGTCGCCATCGGTTGAAAAATCGGCGCGTGATAAAATCACTGAAGTCGTGAATATGATTCAGGATAACTATGATTATGATTCGCCTTGGTTGGAGTTGGCCGGATATCGTAAATTAATCGGTGACTATGAAGGCGCTATACAAGCGTGGCTCTTTTTGTCCGAGATTCGGCCAAATTCCTTTGTGCCGCTCCACAACATCGGGGAGTTATACGCTTTTACCTTGAGGAATCCCTTTAAAGGCGAGCAATATCTTTTGGGTTCGCTGGAAGTCAGTCAATCCAATACCCAGGGGTATCTGGCATTGGCTAATCTCTATGGAAGCGCTAAAGAATTGGGCAAGCAAGACCAGGTGGATGATATTCTAATCGGCGGTTTGGCGGCCAATCCAACCGATACTCTGCTGATGACGACCTTAGCCGCTTATTATCGCGATAAGGGAGAGCGTGATCTGGCTCTGTCCTATTACCGCCGGGCTTTGGAGTTATTCCCGGATAGCGCTTCTTTGAAGCAAGAAATCGCGGCCTTGGAAGCGCGCTAACCTTATCTTTTATTTTTATGCCGGGTAATAAATATCTTGTTTCCTCGGCGTTTTTAGCAATTTTGGTTTTGTCAGCTTTTTTGTTTTTGAGCAATCTCGGGGTTCAGGAATTTTACGGCGACAATGTCGGATATGCGTTTCGTTCCATTGGCTATTTGGACTATCTGGGTACCGGCTTGCAGACTCAGCCGGTGGATTGGTACGCGGATAACGGTTTGCCATGGTGGACGGCGTTGTCGTTCCACGACCATCCGCCTCTCCTGTTTTTGATCCAACACGTTTTTTTCGAGATTTTCGGTGCCACGCCTTTTACGGCCCGTTTGCCGTCTTTGATTTTCGGTTTGGGGGCGATTATCTTATTTTATTTTTTGGTCTTACGCCTTTTTGCCTCCAGTCGGCTGGCGTTATTTTCGGCTTTGGCGTTTGGCTCTGGCACGGGGAGCGTGGCTATGTTCCGCTCGGCTCTGATAGAGCCGGTTCAGATGGCTTTGATTCTTCTTGCCGTTTACGCGTTTTTTGTTTTTCTTGGAGATAAAAAATACTTTTGGTTTTTGGGTCTTAGCTTCGGATTACTGATGCTGGCCAAATATACCGGCATTTTTCTGGTTTTGGCCGCGTTTTTGTATCTTGTGTTTTTTGAGCGCCGGGTGTTGCGCGGCCGGGAATTTTGGCTGGCGGTTACCGCGGCTGTCGTTGTGTTTTCGCCGGTGGTTATTTATAACATTCTTTTATTTGCCGATCGGGGCCATTTTGACCTGCAGCTGGCGTCACTCTTCCGTCAGGAAGTCGCGGCTTGGCCGGAGTCGTCTCTGCTCGGCAAAACCCAGGATCGTTTTTCTGATATTTTTAAAAATGCGCGGGACATGTTTGACCCGGCGGTCTTGGGATTGGCTGTTTTGGGGGCTTTGTTGGTTTGCGGCTTCAAGTTTAGGCCGAACATTGTCCCGGCCGATTGGCGTAAGCCGGTTGGGTTTTTCACCGTTTACATCGCGATTCTGGTCATAATGTTGGTTTTTGTCGGTGCGGCTCACCGTTTTTTGTTTTTGGGCGCGCCGGTTATCGCCTTGCTTACCGGTTTTGGGGCAGAGCTTACGCTGCGTATTTTGACTTGGCGGCGGGCCGCCCGTATTTTAGTCGCGTTAATTTTCGTTTTTATGATTTGGTATTCGTATCGGGCCAATGTCATTCAAACCGTTGATTACGGCATTGTGAAGCTGGACAAATATTTTTCGGCGCAGTTCGAAGGCCGCCCCAGCGGCATTATTCCGGAAACAACCAATCCGCATCTTAATAGGGTCATTCATGATTTTGCCGCGGAGAAACCGGCCGGCTTACCGCATTTTTCCGTTATTGTTTATAATGATAACGTCGATTTAACGACTATTTTATGGGTTTATGCCCGGAGATTTTTTTATGAAAATATCCCAACCATGGATATCGTAAATTTTCAGCAGATTTTGGCCAAAGAAGGGCGGGGATATTTCAAGGGTTTTACGATTTATTTTGTCCAGAGCGGATCGGACACCTTGTTTAATAAGTTGCGGGGCAAAAATGACGCGGCCGATTCTTTTGAGGGTTTATTGATAGCCCAGGATATGTCGCCGGCCGCGCGAATTACCGGCGGAGGCGGCCGGGAATTTTTTCGGGTTTATAAGTTTGAGTTGTGACCGAGGGCGTGTCCGTCCGTGTTAGAATTACAATAAATGGGTAAAAAATCAATTGGTTCGCAGCCCAGGATGCATGTTTCGTCCAGCGCGCCTAAGGCGCGCGTGGCCGTGTTTTCTTTGGCTTATTTACCTTTTGCTTCCGGCGCGGAACTTGCGGTTAAAGAAATTACGGATCGTATCGGGAGCGTGGCTCCGACAATTTTTACCTTGAGATTCGATCGTCGTTGGAAAGCCGAAGAGGATATTGGAGCCGTAAAAGTTACTCGGCTGGGACGCGGCAAGACGACAAGCGATTATTACGGTTCGCCATTTAAAAAACTCTGGTACGCGTGGGCGGCATATCGCGCGGCCGAGCGTGAACACAGGCGTGATCCTTTCAGATTGATTTGGGGTATAATGGCATCTTACGGGGGCCTCGCGGCTTTGTTATTTAAATTGCGGCATCCAAAAATTCCATTTTTGTTGACGCTCCAGGAAGGCGATTCCGAAGACTATATTTTGCGCCGCGTCGGCATTTTTTATAATCTTTGGCGGAAGATTTTTGTCAAAGCCGACCATGTGCAAGCCATCAGTAATTATCTGGCCGATTTCGCCGCGCGTCATGGCGCGGAGGCCCCCATAACCGTGGTGCCGAACGGGGTTGATCTGGCGGCTTTGCTTAAAACGTCTTCGTCGAAATCCAAAAAGAATCAAATTGTTTTGATCACCACTTCCCGGCTGGTACGCAAAAACGGCGTGGATATCATTATTCGCGCGTTGGCCGAACTCCGCAATGCGGGCGCGCCGGAGATGCGTTTGGAGATTGTGGGCGATGGGCCGGAAGAGAAAAGTTTGAAAACACTTGCCAAGCAACTGGGCGTTTGGGAAGTTGTTGATTTTGTGGGACAGGTGGAACCGGAGCGGATTCCCGTTTATTTGCGGGGCGCCGATATCTTTGTGCGGCCATCGCGGTCGGAAGGGTTGGGTAATTCATTTCTGGAGGCCATGGCGACGGGATTGCCCATCATAGGCACGCGCGTGGGTGGTATTCCGGATTTTTTGAAAGATCCTAATATCGTTGGGCCGGCGAAGGCCACCGGTATCTTTGTGAAATCCGAAAGCCCCAAGGACTTGGCTTTGAAGATCGTGCTTTTAATAAACAACACGGAGTTGCGGCGGCGGATGATCGCCAATGCCAGAATGCTGGTGTTCAAGAATTATTCCTGGGACAAGGTGGCGGCGCAGATGCGGGTTATTTTTGCCACGCTTCTCAAATAACATGAAGATATTGATTGTGACTGGCATTTATCCGCCGGCTATCGGCGGCTCGGCGACATATTCGGCTTTATTGAAACGCGAGCTGCCTTCGCGCGGATTTGAGGTCGCGGTTTTGACATATGGAGCAAGCGACGAACAAAATATTTTTGCTGTTTCCAATTTCTGGCCCAAAGGTCTGCGCCATCTGATTTATTTTTTTAAATTATTGCAGTTGGCACGCAAGAGCGATGTGGTTTTGGCGGCGGATTCGTCTTTTGGCGCGGCGACGGTTGCCGCCTTGGTTTGTCGCTTGATTGGTAAGAAATTATTAGTGCGCGTGACGGGGGACTATACCTGGGAACAAGGGGTTCAAAGATTTGGTGTAAAGGATTTGATTGACGCGTTCCAAACAAAAAAATACGGTTGGTCGGTAGGGTTTTTGCGGTGGGCGCAGAGATTGGCCGTCCGAAGTGCGAGTATCGTTATCGCGCCGAGTGAATATTTGCGTGGGCTCGCGATCGGTTGGGGCGCCTTGCCGGAAAAAGTGAGGGTGATAAATAATGCTGTAGACTGGCCGCGGGGAGTTGGGTTAATAAAAACCGATGAAGGTAGATTTTATAAGATTATTTCTGCCGGACGGCTGGTCCTATGGAAGGGTTTTGAGGTCTTGATAGACGCGGTTGCCGAACTTAAAACAGAGATTCCGGAGATCAAGTTGACGATTGTGGGAAGCGGCCCGGAAGAGGAAAATCAAAAATCAAAAATTGAAAATCAAAAATTAGAAGACGCAGTTTTTTTGGCCGGTTCGTTAGCTAAGCCCGACCTTGCCGTAAAGATTGCTTCTGCCGATGTTTTTGTTCTTAATACCGCTTATGAGGGATTTTCGCATCAAATAGTGGAGGCGATGTCGTTGGGCGTGCCTGTCATAACCACCAACGTAGGCGGCAATCCGGAGATTATTAAAGACGGCGAGAACGGGCTACTGGTTGGCTACAATGACAAAGCTGCTCTTAAGGCCGCGATTTTGAAGTTGTATCAAAATAGGGATTTGGCCGCGAGGTTAGGCCGGAATGGCGCGGAATCGGTTAAGAAGTATTCGGTGGAGGCGATGTTGGAGAGTTTGACAAAACTGCTATAATTTTTTATACTTCGTGTAGTTCTAAGGGGGCTGAATTCAACCCTCTATTAGGACACTGATGTTATTGTTGGTAAGAATACTCC
>CAYHSY010000011.1:8487-20840 GCA_964359435.1 uncultured Candidatus Saccharibacteria bacterium | reverse complement strand
TGAGCCACGCGGAGCGTGGCGAATCCTTGCAGAATCAGGATTTTGTGGGGGGAATGCAGAACAGACGGCGCTTCGCGCCGACCATATTTTTGGTTCAGAAACCCTTTTCGAAAATCTGCGGAAGGGGCGAGATTCGAACTCGCGGCACCATTTCTGGCGCACAGTCTTTCCAGGACTGCCGTTTAAACCACTCACGCACCCTTCCAGTTCCTAATTATAATAACTTATTTTTCATATAAACTCAAATAGTGCTCCAACCTGTTAACATGCTTGGGATTACTGGAGCCGATGATTTGGAAATAGCGCTTTATCTCGGAAAGTTTATAAATATATACTTTACGGTTTTCCGCCATGCTTGGCTGGAAATTATAATTCTCTAAGATTTTCTTAACCCCCATCAGTATGGGCCTGGAATGGTTCCCGAAGGTCAATCCGAAATTAACATAACTCCTACTGTTAACTTTATGATTATGAAAATATACACCGCCATCGGTATCCATTAAGCCCCTTAAACATAATTTTGAATATAACCTATTGCGCAGAATCCAGCTTGGTATGGATATCTGATTTTTGACTTTACTGCCGCGTTTTAAGCCCATTACCTCCAACGCTTCAACTAAGGCGACGCTCGAAAGCGTTATATCAAAAACATTTTCACGCCTGGTTATGGATGGTTCGTATCCAAAAACAAGGCGCATCAAATTGCCAACAAAACCTGCGTACTCCTTATCTACGGTACTGTGTAAGGTCACGCGAATTTGATAATTTGTTATCGCCCCATCACCCAATAAGATTCCAAATAATTCGGCCAGCTCCGGCGATGCTTTCAATGGTTTAATGGATTTTCGCACACTACAACCCAATAGTCGATATTTTTCTGGATTCTCTCTTCGTCTTTGTTGAGAGATAATGCCACCCTTGCGCCGCGTTTCCGAATTACCAAGCGAGCCATATATTTTCTGCCGCGCCAAAGCACCTCTACGTGCATATTTTTTAACATACCAATAGGGTTCTAAAGATTGAAATTTGGATGGTAAAGTAATTTTAAATTTTTTACTTAAAAAATTTACCGTCGTATAAGGAGTCGTATATTTAGCCCTCGCCCAATCATCAAATGTTTTTCTAGACACCCCGCACAATGCTCCTAACTTAATTGAGCTTAGCTCGCTAATAACTTTAATATCACGAAAAAACTTCTTTTGACGTGATTTGGAAACGCCGAATCGAATTGCCATGAAATAAAATTATGTATTTATTATACGACATTGCTACACCTCCGTAAAATTCGGGTCCGCGCGCTGTTAAACACACATGGGCTTTTTTATTTCGCCGGGGCGGTGCTATACTCCAATCAACAACCCTCTTATGAAAAGACAGGAGCTTCTTAGTCAATTATCGGCGATTATTTTGAGCATAAAAATAGGTCATCCATTACGAGTGGCGATTGATGGCGTTGATGGATCAGGAAAGACATTTATAGCGAACGAATTTGCAGAAATACTAAAAGAATCCGGCCGCCAGATTGTTCGCGTTTCAGTAGACAGTTTTCATAATCCGCGAGAAGCCAGGTATTCAAGAGGGCGAAATTCGCCCGAAGGATATTACTTGAATTCATTCAACAACAACGCCTTGATCGAAAACGTATTAGCGCCCCTCGGACCAAATGGGAATCTCCGATATAAGAAAGCTGTCTTTGATTACAAAACAAATAGCGAAATTCTGTCGCCCGCGGAAGAAGCCGACAGAGACGCTATTTTGTTAATGGACGGCATTTTCTTGTAATGCTCAGAATTGCTGAACTATTGGGATTTGAGGATTTTCCTCGATGTAGATTTTGAGCATACCGTCGCGCGAGCGGTCAAACGAGATGGATGGTATTTGGGTTCAGAGCAAGAAACTACTGCGATATACAACGAACGCTACGTGCCTGGTCAGACATTGTATTTTCAGGAAGCGAATCCCAAGGAAGTCGCTGATATAGTTGTTGATAACAACGACTTTCAAAATCCAATTATTAAGAAAAAATTTGCCGCCAAAGACCAAGATCAGGTATGATTTTGAGACGTACTTTGCCCGTCAGAAACTTGAAATCGTCGGTTTGGCACCGAAGACGCGGCGGGCGTAATCACTCCCACGCCCCCCTCCGCCCGCCGCACCGCAGTTCCGTTCGGATATTTTTAAACGAACACCGCCAGATTATTTAATTAACAATTTTCTATGCCCAATATAAAATTTTCCAACATAACGGTTTTCATTATCTTTTTCGGCATTGCTTTAATCGAGGCCTTGAAACAAGGCAACTGGCTGGGGGCCGGCCTGTTTGCGGCGCTGGGCGTCATGTCTCTTTGGGCGGATATAAAACGCCGGGACTAAGGTGATGGTTTGACTTATATATCGAAAGGCGTTTAATGAAGATATGGACGCTTTATATTTTGAATACGCGCGTATCATTGTCGGCATTATCGGTTTCGGGAGCGCAGTCATCGGCCCGTCTTTGTTTCCGTTTTGTTTTCATTTCCACAATAACACCTATCATTATCCGGTTGCCTTTGATAGGCCAAAGGTTTGCAGGACGCTTAGTCCCTTGTCGTTTATTCTGACAGCTTTAGGATTGCTGATTTTACCGACCGTCGGTTGGGTTTATTTTTCCGTTGCCTTTGGTTTGGGCATCTTAAACGCGCTCATTGTCTGGGCTTTAACCGGCTAGTCAAATCGGTTTTATTGTGCTATATTCGACACAGTCCTCTGACAATAGAGTGGGATGGGTATTTTGTTGGCCAAGAGGTTTTCGGGAGTGAAGTATGACAACGAGGTTGTCAAAATCCGGGTTAAAGCCAAGTGACATAATGACGCGGTATGTTCCGGCTTGGTATGACCGTATTCGTGAACTGCAGAAATAGGAGGCGGACATGAATAGGATAGTCGTGGATGCCGGGTCAGGCGGTGAGGGTGCGTTGCGTACCCTTGAGTGGCTGGAAGGCGTGATTTATTCGCTTAGCGCCCCTGGCTATCGCCATCGCGTCGAAATCGTGTGTACCCCCTTGGGTCCCCAAAGAGGTCAGTTCGCGAATGGGGAAAATAATTACTCGGCATACGTTTCGCTTGTCAGCCGCCGCGGCCACGTTATCGACTTGGGCTGCGTGGTGGTGCCGGTGTTGCCGGATGGGCGGGTGCTGACGGTTGCGCAGTATCGGCCGCCGCTCGCGCATTTCGGCGGTAAGTCGTCCCGTGAATTTGTCGCCGGCGGCGTGAAGCATGAGCTCGGCCCTTGCGATTCATTGGAGTTTCCCGGCGGCAGCATTGAGCCGGGGGAAGCTGTGGTCGCGGGCATTCTCCGGGAGTTCGCGGAAGAGACAGGTGCGCCGTCCCAAGAGGCGACGCTTTGGGTTCTACGGAACCCGCTCTTCCCGATGTGCTCTAATGTCGGTTGCAAGAACTACTTGGCCTTGGCGTATCTGACAAGACATGAGTTCAAAACCGAGGTGCCAACCGATAGCGGACTCCGCGTTTTCGCAATGACGCCCGAAGAAACGGAAATAAACATCGCGAGCGGCGCCATCTTAAGCGCTCAAAGCGTGGGCGCCTGGTTTTTCTACAAGGCATTCGGAAACCCAACAGAGCAGTATCTGAAGCGTGCCTTGGAGGCGTCCTGTGCCATGGATCGCATTGTGGTTATGACGCCCAATCTGCCTTGAGGAGTTCACCCGAACTCCTCTTTTTATTCAACGGCTCACTGAGCCGTCCTTTTTGACCAATCGAATTTGGTTGTTATGATGGTAATATGGCCTTAAATGTCAAAGAAAAAATCTTGCTTCGCGGCGCCAGTTTGTGGTGCCTGGGCGAGGGCATGTTGGGGCCGCTTTTCGCCGTTTTTGCCAACCGTATGGGCGGCAATATTTTAGATATTACCTGGGCCTGGGCGACCTATCTTATCATTACCGGCCTCGCCTCCATCGGTGTAGGTGAAATCGCCGACAAATACAGCAAAGAGAAGCTGATGATCAGCGGTTATGCTTTGAACGCCCTTTTTACCTTTTCTTATCTACTGGTTCAAACGCCTCTGCAATTATTCTTGGTTCAGGCCGGCTTGGGTGTTGCTTCGGCGATCGCGAGCCCAACTTGGAGCGCGCTTTATGCCGAGCATGAGAATCGGCGGCAAGCCGGATTAACTTGGGGCTTGGCGGACGGCGATCTGAAGCTGGTAACGGGGGTGGCGATTATTATTGGCGGTTTGGTTGTGAATTATTATTCTTTTGAAACTCTATTTTGGGTGATGGGGTTTGTGCAAGTGACGGCGACGATTTATCAGGCGCGTATCCTGGCTTTTGCCCGTGGCTGATATTTCGCGAGCAATGGGTGTTATTTTGGAATAACGGCATATTAACTTACGCAATTTTTTTGTTATAATACAATCATGGATAAAAAAATTAATGGCTGGCGGGTATTCTGGTTTTTTGTTTTTGCCATTGTAAGCATCTCATTGCCCACTATTGGCGCCTATATTATCATAGGTATTTTTGATATTCCCAAACCCGTGGTAGAGGGATTTATTGACCTGCATGTCGGTAAAGTCCTTTCCGGACTTTTGGGTTATTTTTTGGCTTTGGTCCCGGCCTGGTCATATTGCGCCACCTGGGCTTCCAAAATAGAACCCAAGGCTGGCGTTCTGCCGATTTCCAGGGAGGATTTGGTCGGAAAACTTTTGGCGATTAATGATCCCAAGTTGCCTTGGCAAATCAAGCGCGGTGAAAAAGAGGACTTAATCGCCGAATGGAAAATAGTTGATGAAAAATGGGTAGACATGTTCGCAGCCAACCGTATCAACAGGGTTCACAAACTCCGTTTCCGTTTTGAGCCGAAAAATTATACTGTTCATATACAGGACGTGGAACGGAACGTTGCCTGGCGTGTCGGTGTTGACGGCCGTCCGCAAGCGACGCTCCGCGCCAGCGGCGCCCGTGGTATTAACTTTTATCAATATGATTGGGGCGCGTCTTATGGCGTAATTTACAAAGACGGCAAACTTAAAGTGGATTTCGCCTATAACTATAAGTTCAACTTGCAGGAAATGAAAAATCCGTTGATAGAGATAGTGGTCGAAAATGGCTGGATTTGGAAAGGTGCCTTAACAGTTTCACCTTTTTGGGCGGCTGTCTTTGGCGGTTAAGACCTTGCTTATTTAAGATGACTTTGGTACAATGATCATTGTAAGTAGCGTTTCTTGACGGGTAGTCCCTAGCTATTGCTTTTAACATTAGTAACGAGGCGCCAGGCGGGAACGGGTCGTGCTTACGTATTTATAAATCAGCTTAGGACTTATTTCAAGAATAAGTTCACATCCCAAAATGGCGAAGAAGCTTTATGTCGGTGGGTTGCCGTATTCGACAACTCAAGACGAGCTCAAGAGTGCCTTTATGGCGGCTGGCAATGTTGAATCGGCGATGATTATCACCGATAAAATGTCCGGTCGTTCCAAGGGCTTCGGCTTTGTGGAGATGGCTTCAGACGATGAGGCGCAAAAAGCTATCGAAATGTTTAATGGTAAAGATTTCGGTGGCCGCCGCCTGACTGTGAATGAAGCTCGTCCTTTAGAGCCACGCGCTCCGCGCGGTGAGTTCGGTGGTCGTGGCGGTTACTAACCCCATTACCCAAAAACAGCCCCTTGTGGGGCTGTTTTTATTTTCGGGTCGGCTTGCCCGCTTAATCTATGAGGATTACAATCAATATATGGATGAAAATGCTAAAAAAGTAGCTATTTTCGATATCGACGGCACGATTTTCCGTTCAAGTTTATTAATTGAACTCGTAGATGCCTTGATTCAGGAAGGCATCTTCCCATCCGATGTGCGGCGGCTTTATGCCAATGCTTTTAAGAATTGGTTGGACCGGAAAGGGGATTATGATAAATATATTGAAGCCGTGATCCTGGCTTTTTTGAGTCATATCAAAGGCGTCAAATATAGGGATTTCTTGCAAGTTGCCAAGAAAGTGACGGAGTTTCATAAAAACCGCGTCTATCGTTACACGCGCGATCTGGTGGCGGAACTTAAAAGCGCCGGCTATTACATGATTGCTATTTCCAATTCTCCGCGGGAAATCGTGGAAGAATTTGCCGAGCGCGTTTTGGGTTTCAATCGCGTTTATGGCCGTGTCTATGAAGTCGGGGAAGACGGCGAATTTACCGGCGCCGTGATGCATTTGGATTTTGTTAACGACAAGGCCAAGGTTTTGAAAAGCGCTCTAAGAAAAGAAGGTTTGTCATTACGCGGATCGGTTGGGGTGGGGGACTCCGAATCAGACAGCGCTTTCTTGCGTTTCGTGGAACGGCCCATATGTTTTAACCCCAATCAAATGCTTTATAACGAAGCCGTAAAACATGGCTGGGAGGTGGTGGTGGAGAGGAAAGACGTCATCTATTTTTTGTCTTCCAAAAATAAAAAGCTCCGGTCCCATTAGGGGATTCCCGGAGCGACCTTGGGCAGCTGTTTGACGCAGCGATTTTTGATCTTTGTGATCGTTTGTCCGGTGGCTGTCCGTATGCCGATGCCGCTCGAAAGCGGTACGCAGGCCCGGGTGAAACTTTCATGCAGTTCCCTGAATTGCGCCCGTTTCGCGCCGTCCATGCTCCATCTGGATGTGTCTTCGCCCTCGTGTTTGATGGCAAAGACGGACGCGATAAACAGATGGTCGGCCGGCAGTCCGGCATTTATGGCTTCAACCAGATGGAAGAGCAAACAGATGATGTTCTTTTTGGAGAGCTCATGCGTTGCCGATTCCCGACGGGCGGCCCGCAGATAAGTGTTGCCGAGGGCGCGCACTATTAGAGAGAAATCCTCAAACAATATGATGTCTCCAAAGCTGGCGATTTGCGAAATGGCTTCCGCAAGTCGCGGCACGGTTTTTCCGATGAAGATCAGGCATTGCGTTTGAGTCATGGACTTCTCCTCCTTGGCAATGATTTTTGATTAGAGCAGCCAAGTTTGATGATAAATAATATATGAGTATATGTCAAGTAGGTATGGTAATGTACAGTAGGGGGTTAAAAATAAAAAAACCGCCTTTGTTTTTTTAAGAAACGCGGGCGGCGTCCGGGATTACGCTAGTGCCCGGAGATGGTTGGTATCGCCGATGCTCAGCGCCTGCCAATCGCCGTTTTCGAGCAATTTGAGAGTCGTGATGGAGGTGTTCGAAATACGCAGATTGAACCAGTTCCTCGGCGGAATAGCGAGCGCCTTGGGGTGGGCGATCATGGCATTTATGACCCATGCCGAGGTGATGATGATAGTCGGCCCAGTGAGGCATGCCGGCTTCAATTCACTTTCCATGAACTTCCAGACTCGGTGCATGAATTCCGCCTGGGTTTCGCCGCCGGGTGGATTAAGTTCGCACCGGTGCCAACGCGCCAGGATGCCGGGCATTTCGGCCTCAACTTCGCTTCCCAGGCGCCCGGCGAATTGGGGCGGAGTTTGTTTTTCATCCAGATCGCAGATTACTTCCCAGTCATATTGTTGCGTCGGAAACATAAGGTGCGCGCTCTGAAGTTGTCGTGTCAGCGGCCCATGAAAGTAATGTCTGAAAAACCGGCCCTCGCGTTTGAATCGTTCGCGCAAGGCCTTGCACTGTTGAATCCCAAGATCCGAAAGCTCGTCTTTCTGGCTTTCTTGTTTGTCGGCGAATCTCTCTTCCGCGTTTGCCGGCGTTTGCCCATGTCTGACGACAACGGCTTCATATGTCATTCATGACCCTCCGCAATCGTTCTTATTGAAAGAACTGGCTTGATAACTTTCATATTATATCGTAAAACATTAAAATATGCAACCTTTGGCATTCCATAGTGAAAACCTATAAGCTATAATCTATAAACCTATGACATCTCAAAAATTTGAAGAATTGTATGCCAAGCTCAATTCTGCCCAGAAAGAGGCGGTGGACGCGACCGAGGGGCCGGTGATGGTGGTCGCGGGTCCGGGCACCGGCAAGACGCAGATTTTAACCTTGCGCATCGGAAACATTTTGAAAAAAACCGACGTTTCTCCCGGGAACATTTTGGCCTTGACCTTCACTGAGGCCGCCGCCGCGTCCATGCGCCGCCGTTTGGCGGAAATCATTGGTTCCGCGGCTTATGCCGTGCGCATCGGTACTTTCCACGGCTTTTGCAACGAGATTATTCAAAACTATCCGGAAGAATTCCCGCGCGTCATCGGCGCCGAGCATTTGACTGAAGTGGAGCAAGTTAGGATTTTGGAAGACCTGATTGCCGAGTTGCCGCTCAAAGAACTGAAACCTTTTGGCGAACCGTTTTTTTATTTGCGTCCGGCGCTTGGGAGCATCAATACTTTGAAACGCGAAAACGTCGATGCGCCGCGCTTTGAAAGTTTGATCGCGCGGGAAATCAAAAATTTTGAATTGATCCCGGATCTTTATCACGACAAGGGCGCCCACAAAGGCAAAATGAAAGGCGACTATCAGCGCTTGCGGAAGCAATTGTTTAAAAACAGGGAATTGGCGGTTTTATACTCCGCATACCAAGAAAGGTTGCAAACATTGCGCCGCTACGATTGGAGCGACATGATCATGGAAGTGGTGCGGACGCTTGGCGCGAACCCCAATCTGCTTTTGGAGCTTCAGGAAAAATATCAATATGTTTTGGTTGATGAACACCAAGACACCAACAACGCTCAAAATAAATTGGTGGAATTGCTGATGAATTTTCATCCCAATCCTAATTTGTTCGTGGTGGGGGACGAGAAGCAGGCCATTTTTCGTTTCCAGGGCGCTTCATTGGAAAATTTTTTGTATTTCAAAAAACTTTATCCCGCCGCCAAATTGGTGGTTTTGGAGGATAATTATCGGTCAACCCAAGAAATTTTGAATGCGGCCGGGAGCGTCTTGCCTTCGCCCAAGTCGCTTCGCGCTTCCGCCGGCGGTTCGGGCGTTTTAAATTCCCTTTTGGTTTTTCCGTCTGTGGACGAAGAATTATTCGGCATCGCTTCTTTTATACGGAAAAAAATGACGGAAGTGCCGGCGCGGGAAATCGCCGTGCTTTATCGCGACAACCGCGACGCCTTTCCGATTGCGCGCATGTTGGAAAAATTTGGCGTGCCGTTTGTGATTGAATCCGATGAAGACATTTTACGAGATGGCGATATGCGTAAACTGCTTTTGTTGTTTCGGGCCGTTTCCGGTTATGGAAACGATGAATTGCTGGGGAACGCCCTGCACGCCGATTTTTTGAAAATTGAGCCGCTGGACGTTTACAAATTGATTTCGGCCGCTCGGCATGAACGCGTGCCGCTTTATGACGCTTTGCGGGCCCCGGCGTTCCATGAGCGCGCCGGTATTAAGGACAGTGAAAAACTGGCCGGTTTCGGCAAGCTGTTGTCCGGTTGGGCCGGTTTTTCTAAAAATCACTTTTTGGAAGAAACTTTTGAGTTGGTGGTTAGGGAATCCGGTTTCCTGGCGCAAGTTATCGCTTCCATCGACCCGGTTCATGGTTTGGACAAGCTTGGCGCGCTGTTCGACGAGGCGAAGGCGCTGGTCGAGCGGCAAAAAAATGCCGCTCTCGATGACTTTTTGTCTTACCTGGACACGGTGGAGCGCCATGGAGTTCTTATTAAAAAACATGGGTTTGGTCACGGCAAGAACGGCGTGCGTTTGATGACGGCGCACAAATCCAAAGGGTTGGAATTCGACGTGGTGGTAGTCGCGCATGCCCGTGACGGTCATTGGGGCGGCCGTGAACGGCGCGAATACTTGAAATTGCCGCCGAGTGTTTACGCGCTGGGCGACGGCCGGGTTGATGCTCAGGACGAATTGTCCGATGAGCGGCGGCTTTTTTACGTGGCTTTGACGCGGGCGCGGCGTGAAGTCGTGATGACTTATCCAAAAAACGATCGGGAGGGCCGCGAACAGATGCAGAGCCGGTTTGTCGGCGAAATCAGGCCGGACTTTCTCGTTGTCGCCGACGCGGCGGCCGCGGTCGCGGATTTTGCCGCCCGGCGCGACGTGTTGTTTGCGCCGGGTAAGAATCCGAACGCTTCGGTGCGCGACAAAGAATTTATAAAATACGTTTTTGATAAAAACGGTTTTTCGGTGACGGCTCTGAATAATTACCTGAATTGCCCATGGAAGTATTTTTATACCAACTTGCTCCGCATTCCGCGCGCGCCGGAAAAACATCAAAAATACGGCACCGCCATCCATGCCGCTCTGAAGGATTTTTTCGACAACCGGCTGTCTTCTTCCGCGGAATTTCTTGCGGATAGTTTTGAGTCCTATCTCAAGCGCGAGTCTTTTGGTGAGACCGAGTTTAACGAGTGGCTTTCGAGGGGCAAGGCCGCCCTGTCCGGCTATTATAACCAATATCAAAATACTTGGCCGGAGAAAAATTTAACCGAGTTGAACATCAGCGGCATAATGCTCACGCCGGAAATCCGCTTAACCGGCAAAATTGATAAAATTGAATTATTGAATGACGGGGAGGCGAACGTTGTTGACTACAAAACCGGCCATCCGAAAACGCAGGGCGAAATTGAGGGCTCAACTAAGAACTCCAACGGCGATATTAAGCGGCAACTGGTATTTTATAATTTGTTGCTCAATAAATATGAAAACGGCAGATATAAAATGATTTCCGGCGATATTGATTTTGTGGAACCTGACGACAAAGGCAAATATCACAAAGAGAGATTTTTCATCGGCGCCGGGGAGGTCGGCGCGCTGGAGGCGCAAATCAAAGCGATTTGTGTTGAGATTCTCGGTGGCGTTTTTTGGGACAAGCGTTGCGGGGAGAAGGACTGCGAGTTCTGTGCTCTTCGGGACATGATGGCCTAAGCGCGAGGCAGACCGCTTGCGGGGATGGATTTATTCTCCCCTTATGAAAAGGGAGGGGACCGCTTGCGGGGAGGGATTTATTTGGGCGTGATATAATTAAAGAAGCACAACCCGCAATGTTTTGGAGATTGGGGAGGTTGAATCATGGCTCTTAGGCCGAGTGTTTTGCTTTTTACCCGCGATGATTGTACGGATTGCGAGTGTCCTCTGGGTAGGTCCACCATGCGCTCTGTTGTCAAGCGATGCGACATCCGGGAGGTTAACCTGACAGCAATAGAGAAAGGGGGGTTAGGGGATCCGGATTTCCACTACCTTAAGTATGCCAGGGCTCATGGCTATCGTTGCCCGCTTTTTCTGGTCATGCACCCGGATGGTCGTATGCCGGAACAAAAAATACATGGTCGCGGTCGTAGCAAGGAGTTCAAAAAAGGCGTGGTGGAACGAGAACTGAATGAAGCCATCACGAAGGTCTGGAAGTTCATTCAGCAACAAGGCGGCGGCCCCTAAAGGCCGCTTTTTAATTGTCGAAAAGCCGCAGGTGCATTATTCATGGATTCATGTTATATTTAAAATATATGGAAAAAATAAAAAGTTCGCCCAAAGACGTTTTCGCGCATCTTTTGACCATCGCCGCGCTTTATGTAAGCGCTATCAATTTTCTGGTATTGGTTTTTCAATACATCGATTTGGCGTTTCCGGATCCGTTGGAGGGCTTTTATTACGGTGGCGCCTCCGGCGCTATCCGTTGGAGCATGGCATCCCTCATCATCGTCTTTCCTGTTTATCTTTGGATGACGCGTTACCTATCGCGCGAATATGCCGATAATCCCGAAAAACGAGAATTGAAAATCCGCAAATGGTTGGTGTATTTCACTTTGTTTATCGCTGCGGTTACTATTATAGGCGATCTGGTCACTCTGGTTTATAATTTTTTGGGCGGCGAGCTCACGGCGCGTTTCACGCTGAAAATAACCTCCGTGCTTGCGGTTGCTTCCATCGTTTTTTGGTATTACCTGCGAGATTTGCGCGAGATGTGGAAAAAGCGCGAACTTCGGATATTGGCTGGGGCGACTTTGGCGGTGGTGCTTGCCTCCATTGTCTTCGGCTTTTTCACAGCCGGGTCGCCTTTTAAGGCTCGCCTGATTCGTTTCGACGAACGCCGCGTCAGCGATCTTCAAATTATTCAAGGCGAACTCATCAATTATTGGTCGCGCAAAGATATATTACCCGTGACGCTTGATGCCTTAAAAAACGACATTACCGGTTTCCGCGCCCCGACTGATCCCAAAACTAAAGAATCTTATATTTATAACGTAAACGAAAAACTCAAGTTTGAGCTTTGTGCTGTCTTTGATTTGCCTTCTCAAGTTTTGACGAAGGAGGTCATGGCCCGTCCATATCCTGTCTACGGCCCTTATGGCGATAACTGGGAACATGCCGCCGGCCGAGTTTGTTTTGAAAGAGTGATCGATCCTTCACTTTACCCCAAGAATAAACCTCTCCCGCTTTAATTTTTCGCC
>CAYHSY010000011.1:0-8387 GCA_964359435.1 uncultured Candidatus Saccharibacteria bacterium | reverse complement strand
TATGATTGCTTCGCTATTTTTGGCGAAGACACCTATTATAATGTTTCCGTGGTGCGGAGCGTGCGTGAAAGCGGGCTGGATTTTGCTCTGCTGCGCCTGGGGTCGCCGGTTTCTAAAGCCGCCCCGGTTATAAGTTACACCGATTTGGGTGTTGGTTTTTGTGAATTTGAGGATGTTTCTTTGAATGATTATATTACCATTTTGAGTTATCCCGGCTTCGCGGGGCCTGACAAAGCGGTTTCGGAAGGGCGCATTGCCGATGTGTACGACGGCCCTATCTATGAAGCGTCGGCCTTGGTTGACCAGGGGAGCTCCGGCGGAGTGGCTATATTAAATAAGAAGCGTTGCATGTTGGGTATGCCCACTTGGAAAGGGGTGGGGGAGCGGTTGGGGCTTTCTTATATTCAATCCTGGCCGATGATGCTAGCATATCGATAGGGCTACGAAATACGAAAATTTACGAATATACGAAAACGGAACCCCGTCATTGCGAGGTAATTCGAAGCAATCTTTTTTTCGTATATTTGTAAATTTTCGTATTTCGTAGCATTAAATTTCATGGAACTAACAATAATTTTTCAGTTAGTAATTTTCATCTTCTCTATTATTATCCATGAGGTCTCTCATGGCTTGGTGGCTTTGAAGTTTGGCGACACGACGGCTAAAGACGCGGGGCGGCTGACCCTGAACCCCTTGCCGCACATAGACCTGATGGGCTCCATTATATTTCCGTTTTTGTTTTATTATTCCGCCGGCTTTATTTTTGGCTGGGCTAAGCCCGTGCCCATCAACCCATTGAACTTGAAAGACCCGCGCCGCGAAGGCGCGCTGATAGCCGCCGCCGGTCCCTTGTCCAACCTGTCCGTGGCCTTGGTCATCGGCCTCATTTCGCAAATAGTTTTGATATTTTTCCCGGGCGCAAGTATAGCGGTGGATTTGCTGCGCCAAATTGTGCTCATTAATATATTTTTGGCGGTTTTCAATTTGATTCCCATCCCGCCGGTAGACGGCTCCCGTGTTCTCGCCGCATTTCTCGGCGCCCGCGGCGAGGCCTTTATGCATAATTTGGAACGCTACGGATTTATTATTCTTATCGCCTTTATTTTTTTGGGCGGCATCAGTTTTATTATCCCCGTCGTGGACCTGCTATTCCGTCTGTTCGCCGGTATTTAACCTGCTTCCGGATTATTCTCCCCCGACAGTTGTCGGAGTGGGGGATTTCTTCTCCCTTTCTTAAAGGGAGTACCCGAAGGGGGAGGGATTTCTTCTGCATCCCTTGACGCCAACCGAGCATCTTTGCTATCATATTTAACATCAGCGTTAATCAACAAATAGCGAATTTATTACGAATAATCGAATAAACGAATTATAGCCGGTTCTCATTCGTAAATTCGTATAACATTTGTAATTCATGCGATAGAAATATGCCGACAATCAACCAGTTAATCAAAGGCACCCGCAAGGGGAATAAAGGCAAAACCAAAGCTCCTGCTCTGCAGAAGTATTTTAATACGGTGAAGAACCGTCCTCTTATGCGTTCGTCTCCGTTTAAGCGCGGCGTTTGTATTAAGGTTTTCACCACCACCCCTAAAAAGCCAAACTCAGCCTTGCGCAAAGTGGCCCGTGTGCGCCTGACGAACGGCATGGAGGTCACGGCTTATATCCCGGGTGAAGGCCACAATTTGCAGGAGCACTCGGTGGTGCTGATCCGCGGCGGCCGCGTGAAGGACTTGCCGGGCGTGCGCTACCACATCGTGCGCGGCGTGTTGGACACCGTGGGTGTGGAAGCCCGCCATCAGCAAAGGAGTAAGTATGGAGCCAAAGTGGCTAAGAAATAAATTATATGCGTCGCAAACGAAACTATAAACGAGAGCGTAAACCGGATTTAATATATGACAACGTGGCCATAGGCCGGTTTATTAACTATATGATGAAAAACGGCAAAAAGACCGTGGCGGAAGCTGTGGTTTACGACGCTTTGGATATAATCAAGAACGAGGCCAAACTCGACCCGATGGCAGTTTTTGAAAAAGCCATCGAAAACGCGACTCCAGTCGTGGAAGTCGCGTCCAAGCGTGTGGGCGGTGCTAATTATCAAGTGCATCGCGAGGTACGCCCGGGCCGTAAATTCATGTTGGTCTGCCGTTGGATGATCGAAGCTGCCAGATCCAAAAAAGGCAAGCCGATGGCTAAAAAATTAGCCGAAGAACTGCTTGCGGCTTATAAGAATGAGGGCGCCGCCATAAAGAAGAAGCAGGATATGCATAGGATGGCGGAAGCGAACCGGGCCTTCGCGCATTTTTCGTGGTAGCAAGTGGCTACAAAATACGAAATGGGTACGAATATACGAAAGGAGGACCTTCTTTATCCGGAATTATCATATAAGATTCTTGGTAAAGCGTTTAATGTTTGGTCTGAAATAGGATTTGGTCACAAAGAAGCGTTCTATCAAAAAGCAATGGCCGGTGCCTTGAAGGAAGATTTTGAAATTAAAGAACAATGTCCGGCAAAAATAGTATATAATGGTAGAAATATAGGAATTTATTATTTTGATTTCTTGATAGATAATAAAATTGTGCTTGAACTCAAAGTTAGAAATTATTTTTCTGTAAAGGATATAAAGCAACTATATTCTTATCTTAAATCACAAAAGTTGAAACTGGGTATATTGGCTCACTTTACAAGGACAGGAGTCAAATATAAAAGGGTCGTAAATATAGCATAAGATTTAGTATATTCGTAAATTTTCGTATTTCGTAGCCATATATGAGACAATACCCTCTGGAAAAAGTTCGTGACATCGGTATCATCGCCCACATCGACGCCGGCAAAACCACCGTGTCGGAGCGTATTTTGTTTTATACCGGTGTTTCCCATAAAATCGGCGAAGTCCACGAAGGCGACACCGTCATGGACTGGATGGAGCAGGAACGCGAGCGCGGCATCACGATAACCGCCGCCGCGACCACCTGTTTTTGGACCCCGACTTACGCCCAAGGCGATAAAGCGCATGAACATCGCATCAATTTGATTGATACTCCTGGCCATATCGACTTCACCGTGGAAGTTAAACGTTCGCTCCGCGTCCTGGACGGAGCGGTGGTGGTTTTTGACGGCGTTTCCGGCGTGGAACCGCAATCAGAAACCAACTGGCGGTATGCCGACGACTACAAAGTTCCGCGCATCTGCTTTATCAATAAATTGGATCGCATGGGCGCGAGTTTTTGGGGCAGTTTGCAGTCCATTAAAGACCGTTTGAACCCGAACGCCATGCCGATCCAGCTCCCCATTGGCATTGAATCCGCTTTTTCCGGCATCGTTGATTTGCTCCGCAATAAGGCCTATAAATTTGAAGGTGACAAGGGTGAAAAAATAGTTGAAATTGAGATTCCGGCCGATATGGCGGATGAAGTTAAAAAGCATCGGAGCGCTCTTATTGAAAAGATCGTTGAGCAGGATGATGCCGCCATGGCCGCTTATTTGGATGGGCGTGAACCGGAGCTCGCCGAACTTAAAAAGCTTTTGCGCGTCGCCTGCATTGCGGGCACGATTATCCCGGTTGTGACCGGTTCCGCTTTGAAAAACAAGGGCGTGCAGTTTGTGCTTGATGCCGTGGTGGATTATCTGCCCGCGCCGAGCGATGTTGTTTCGGTTAAAGCCACGGATTTGAAGACCGGGGCCGCCGTAGAGCGCCACGCGAGCGACGAGCAGCCCTTCACTGCCTTGGCCTTTAAGGTGGCAGCGGACCCGTTTGTGGGCACGCTCACTTTCTTCCGTGTTTATTCCGGCGTTTTAAAAAAGGGGAGCTATGTTTTGAATACCACCAAAAATTCGCAAGAGCGTATCGGCCGCATGGTGCGTTTGCACGCCAACCAGCGTGAGGACTTGGACGAGATTTATGCCGGTGAAATCGGCGCCATGATCGGCCTTAAAAATACCACGACCGGCGACACCTTGACCGATCCGGACCACCCCGTGCTTCTGGAAAAAATTATCTTCCCCGAGCCGGTCATCAGCATCAGGATTGAGCCCAAGACCAAAGCCGACCAAGAAAAAATGGGCATGGCTTTGCGCCGATTGGCGGAGGAAGACCCGACTTTCCGTGTGAGCGGCGATTCGGAAACAGGGGACACGCTTATCTCTGGCATGGGCGAATTGCATTTGGAAATTCTTGTTGAGCGCATGAAGCGCGAATTCGGCGTGGAGGCGAACGTGGGCCGGCCGCAGGTGTCGTATAAAGAAACCATCAAGGGCGAATCCGATGCTGAAGGTAAATATATCAAGCAGTCCGGTGGTCGCGGTCAATACGGCCACGTGCGCATCAAGATGCGTCCATTGGAGCGCGGCAAGGGCTTTGAATTCATTAATTCCATCAAAGGTGGTGCCATCCCGCAGGAGTTTATTGCTCCGGTTGAAAAGGGCTTGGAAGAAGCGGTGGACCGCGGTGTTATCGCCGGCTATAAAATGGTGGACGTGGAGGTGGAACTTTATGACGGTTCGTACCACGAAGTTGACTCATCGGAGGCCGCTTTCAAAATCGCCGCCTCTATGGCTTTCAAGGCAGCCGCTCTGCGCGCCACGCCGATCCTCTTGGAGCCAATTATGAAAGTGCAGGTCTTGACCGCGCCGGATTTCATGGGCGACGTAACCGGCGACATCAATTCCAAGCGCGGTAAAATTGACGCCATGAATGACAGGGGTAACATCAAGGTGATTGACGCCATGGTGCCGCTTTCTGAAATGTTCGGCTACTCCACCAAACTGCGCTCCATGTCCCAGGGCCGCGCCAGCTTTAGCATGGAATTTGACCACTACGAAGAAATGCCCAAAAACGTGGCGCAAGTTGTGATCGAAGGCCGCGCTAAAAAATAAATTGCATTTACTGCGTTCCCCCCTCTTTTCTAAAGGGAGTACTTGCTCGGGAGGGGGATTTATTTTTCTCTCGTTCTTATGTTAAAATCTTTCTAGTCCTTTAAGGAGGTTTGCAATGGGTAGTTGGTTGTTTAAATCCTTGTTGGTCAAACCGGATGGCGCGCCCGAGCTCGTGGAACTCAACCTGGCCCAGCTGCGGCGCATTCCTTTGTATGCCGAAGCCCTGCGCGTGGCAGCCGATTCGACTGTTCCAAAACCGACTTTTTCCGGTTACTTCGTGCGCGCGAGTATTGGAACGGATGCGGCGTGCGTGCCGGCCGGCAATATCGAGTATGGCCTGTGCCAGGCCCTGCATGGCGAAGAGTCGGCGGTCGCGGCCTCGCGTAGCCGGTTTTCGCGGTTTGGTTGGAATAGCACGGAGGATTTCGTGCTGGGTTTCTCTTCGCATTCAAATGGCGATAGCTCCATTTCGCCTTGCGGCAATTGCCGCGACATTCTATTGGAAGAATTCGGCGCCGGCTTGGAGATTGTTGCCGGAGCGGGGGATGGGGGCTTGGCAGTTGTTTCCAAACTCTCCGATTACTTGTTCGATTCACCGCGCGAATTGATCTGGGCGGAGATACCGCCCTATCTCGTGGACAGCATGTTGCCTATAATCTTGGATGCCGAAGGGCTGGCTAACGACGCCTATTCGCCTAAAAACACCTGTCCCGAACGCCGCTATCACGCCCTCCTCATGACAAAATCCGGCGTTTACGTGGGCGCGCGGGATGTGATGTGCGACTATCACCCCGTTTACGCCCTGTACGACGCCGTGCGGCAGGCGCGGCGGGCGAGGGATCCCTTTGTGCGCCTGGTCGTGGTGTTCTGCGAAGAGTGCGGTAGCGTGCCGCAGGTGATGTATAAAGACCGCCAGCATCTTTTCGAGCTGAACCTGCAAGGCGAGCTCGTCTCCGGCACCGAGGCCGACCCGCCGGTTTTCCTCTTGACCTATGCGCCGGAGGACAAGCGCGTTCTGGGGGTCTCCCGCGCCAGCGTCAAAGAATGGCTGCCCTTCCCGTTCTCGCCCCGAGCTTTCGGTCCCGATTTCGTGAAGGGTTTGGCCGAATACTTTAAGAGCAAAACCAATCCCAAGTTGCTCCCGTAACCAAGCGGGAGTTTTTTATCAAAGAGTTTTTCCTTTCATTGACCTTACTGTCAAGTTGTTTTTTTAATCATACTTATCCACAGGCCAATAATCCGTACACTTGTTTTAGTTGCTAAAGTTCATTCAGCCCTTCATTTTTCAATAACCATTTTTTGAGGAATTGCGCTGTGAAGAAAGCCCGCATCGTCTTCGATAACGACGAAACCCTGACGCAACTGGTTCACTGGTACGATTTGGCTGAAATCCAGTTCTTTCAGCTTCTCTTTTCCCAGAAATACGGGCTTGGCCCTTTTTTGCCTTGCTGGCGAGACATCGATAAGGTGATCAAAAAACATACGGCCGATCTCTTCAAGACCTGGGGTGTCAAGCGCGGCCGGTGTGCTGAAGGATTGCGGCGCACCTACGCGACTGTCTGTGATTGGGTGAAGAAGACGCACGGTTTCGACCCGCGACAGGTGAACCCGGAGATAGAAGAGGAGATCAAAAAGATCGGCGACCTGATGTTCGTCCACGCGAGCGATGTGCCATGGAAACAAAACGCCCGGCAAGTCCTGCGCCTTCTGCGCTCGCAAGGCCACGAACTGTTCCTTTTGACGTGTTACGACCGGCAGGTGTTCCCGAGCCGTTACCGGTCTTTGGGCCTTGATGAGTTCTTCGGCGCGGACATGGAGAGGGTGCGCGTGACTGAATTCGGCAAGACCCCCGACGATTTCAAAGCCGTCTCCGGTTGGACGCCGGAAAACGACAGTGGTTTCATCTGGGTCACGGTCGGCAACAGCAAGAGCGATATCTTGCCGGCGGTCGGCCTTTCCAAACGTTGGCACGGTTTCTGTGTTGGCTTTGCGACGACCTCGGTTTACGTCGGTGAAGCCGGCGGGGATCTGTCCGATCCCTTTACGCCGCCGCCCATCGACCACCCTCGCGTCAAAAACGCGCGCAACATCGCGGAGTTGCCTGATTTCGTGGACCAGCTTTGCAAGGAGTGAAGCGCATGAAAGCCAGAATTGTTTTGGATAAAGATGATACTCTGATTCATACCGGCCCTCTCTACGATCGTTCCGTCCTCGGTTTTCTCTTCATGCTTTATGCCTCGGCCATCGGCCGGTATCTGCCTTGCTTTGACGACGTGCTTCGGATTTTCAGAACCAAAGATCGCGAGGGCTTCGGCCTGTTTGGCGTACGCCGCGGCGGTCTGGCTTGGGCGATGCTCCAAACCTTGGCCGAAGTCCAGAAATGGATCAAGGAGCACTATAGGTTTGATCCGGCGGAACGGTATGCGTCTGTCTGGGACGACATTTCGAAAAAAGCCGATTTCTGCGGCGATGGCCCTTTCCTTTGCGCGGAAGAAGCGCCTTGGATCGAAGGTGCGGAAGACGCTTTGGATCGTCTCGGCTCGGACGGCCACGCGCTCTATCTTTTTTCCGCTTATGATGAGTTTCTTTTCCCGGTCCAATACCGAGCTCTGCGCCTTGGCCGATTCTTTGGTGAGCAAATGGAATGGGCTAAGGCAGTAGGGTTCCGTGAAGAGCCAAGGAAGCTCAAAGAACCGGAGGATTTCGCCGCTTTGGCCGGCTGGACTCCGGAGAATGATCAGGACTTTGTCTGGGTCGCGGTCGGGAATAGTATGAGCGACATCAAACCGGCTCTGAAGCTCTCCCCGCGTTGGCACGGTTTTCGGGTTCCGTTTGCCACTTCTTCCATCTATGTCGGCGTCGCCGGAGGCGCGGTTGCCGGTGATCCATTCACGCCGGCGCCAAGCGATGATCCGCGGATCATCGACCTCCAAAACCTGGGAGAATTACCCGGAAGAATCGACGCGCTCTGCGCTTAGGATCTGTGAGCTCCAAAAACGCCCTCTTTGGCTTAATCGCTTAGAGGGCTTTTTATTTCCCCTGTTTTTAAGGATCGTCATGCCAACGAAATCTGCCCTCCTGTAGGCAGGGTGGGCATCCATGCGATGTAGCGCCGTCCTAGAAGGAAGCCGGAGATGCAGGTGCAAATCCTGCCGCACCCATTCCTGGCGCTGGATGGACCAATAGATTAGGTCGCCGACTGATATATGCCCTGGTGTTCAGTTGGAGATTGCAGGTGCGAATCCTGCCCAGCGCTTTCGGGAACCAAGTTTGCAGCAGCGGACTTAGTCCGCAGAAAGGAGGTGGTACGGTGATGCAGGTTCCTTACGAGGGACCACGATCACCGGTGATATGAAGTAGAGGCTCTTTGCTGTTAGCGGGGACTCAGGTTGCGCAACGCGCTCCTGAGTCCCTTTCTGTTTTAATCCATGTTCCATGCTCCATGTTATGCGTTCCATGCTCCATGCTCCATGCTCCATGCTCCATGCTCCATGCTCCATGCTCCATGCTCCATG
>CAYHSY010000010.1:0-21003 GCA_964359435.1 uncultured Candidatus Saccharibacteria bacterium | reverse complement strand
AGGAGTATTCTTACCAACAATAACATCAGTGTCCTAATAGAGGGTTGAATTCAGCGTCAGGGTTCTCCGAATATATTACCAAAAATATATGAAAATGCAAATTATTATAATGGGATTGCCACGTCAACGAAAATACTCATCGCCCCGCGGATAATCTCTCGTGGGGAGACGATGACAGCAATCCTCATGAGCCGCCCCTTTATTTTTATATAAATTCATGTATAATAATGCTATATGCGGTGGTAGCTTAGCTGGCCTAAAGCGCCTCCCTGTCACGGAGGAGACCGAGGGTTCAAATCCCTTCCACCGCGCAAATTATCCCTTGGTGGGATGATTTTGCCCCGCCGAAGAAGGGGCAATGTTGTTCTTTCAGTTTTAGGAGATCAGCCGTGGAGTATGTGGCGCAAATTCTTTTTTGGTTCGCGCTCTTCAGCCTCTTTGTTGGTTTTTGTACAATGGCCTCAAAGAAAAAAGACGGTGCTTTCACTGAGTTAAGATGGGAAATGCCCTGTATGACTTTCATCGTTTTCCTAGCCGCCGCGGTTGCGAAATACCTCTCAACATAAACAATCTCCCGCTCTGTAGAAGTACGAACGGGATTTTTTAATCCCTATCTTAATCCCCGTCTACCGGCAAGCAGGTTATCCCCTTATTAAGAGGGGCTTATATTCTCTCATACAACTGCCCCAGGCCCAAGATATCGGCTTCGCGGAAATGCTTGCCAATCAGCTGGAAGCCGACCGGTAATTCTGATGGCTTGTGTTTATCCGTTTCATTTTTAACCGGCATGGAAAGCGCCGGTAACCCCGCGAGGTTCGCGGGAATTGTCAAAACATCTGATAGATACATAGAAAGCGGATCGGAAGTTTTCTCGCCAAACTTAAACGCGCGCGTGGGCGTGGTCGGCGCGAAAATCACATCAACGTTCTTAAAGGCCTCGTCGAAATCACATTTTATAAGCGCGCGCACCTTTTGGGCGCGTGAATAATAAGCGTCATAATAACCGGATGAAAGCACGAAGGTCCCCAATACTATGCGCCGCTTGACCTCCGCGCCAAAACCATGCGACTTGGTTTTTTTATAAATATCCGGCAAATTAAGCCCCTCACGAGAAACGCCCGCAACCGGACTATAACGAATACCGTCAAATCGCGCCAAATTGGAACTCACCTCGGCCGGCATAATGATGTAATAAACCGACAACGCGTATTTCGTATGAGGCAAGGTGATATTTTTTGTCTTAATTCCCAAGCTCTTCAACCGCTCCAAGGCCTCGTCCATATTTTTACGCACTTCCGGCTCCATGCCCTCCACGAAGTATTCGGTGGGGATACCTACAGTCAAACCGCGCAGTTTTCCAAAATCAGGATTCAGGAGTTCCGACCCGTATTCCGCATCCACGCTCGTGGCGTCATATGGATCAGCTCCGGCAATGACGCTAAAAATCGCGGCCGCGTCTTCGACAGTTTTCCCAAACGGCCCGATTTGGTCCAAACTGGACGCCATGGCAATCAAACCATGCCTGGAAACCGCGCCATAGGTCGGCTTCAAACCCACCACGCCGCAAAAAGCCGCCGGCTGCCGAATGGAGCCGCCGGTATCGGAACCTAAAGCGCCAAGCGCCATATGGGCGGCAACCGCCGCCGCCGAACCGCCGGAGGAACCCCCGGGCACGCGCGCCGGATCAGCCGGATTCTTGGTTTTTTGATAAGCCGAATTTTCCGTGGAAGAACCCATGGCAAATTCATCTTGATTGGTCTTACCCAAAAACACGGCGCCCGCCGCCCGCAATTTTTTTATGACAGTCGCGTCATACGCGGCCGTATAATTTTCCAAAATTTTTGACCCAGCCGTCGTCCGCGTCCCCGAAATGAGCATATTATCCTTAAAAGCCAACGGCGCGCCGGCAAGCATGCCTATCTTCTCATTTTTCGCCACCGAGAGGTCCGCCGCCTCCGCCTGCCTCATGGCCTCGTCTTTATGCAAACTCAAATACGCGCCGATCTCCCGATCTTTTTCTTCGATATACTTAAAGATTTCCTGCACGATATCCAGGGCCTTAAATTTGCCACCCACAAGCCCTTCGTGAAATTTTTTGATTGTGAGATGAACAAAGTCCATAAATTAAAAAACCGGCGGTATTTTATTGTACCCCCTCTCTTCTTCGGGAAAACCAGCGACAATGTCTTTTCGATCTTGAAAAGTGGCCGGCAATGTCGCGTCATCGCGAAACACATTACGACTCGCGGTTCCTCCAGTCATAGGCATGACACCCGAGACATCCACGCTTTCAAGCTCTTTAAAATAATTAAGGATGTTCCCTAAGTCAACGACAAATTTATCCTTCTCCGCTTCCTTAAACTCGAGCCGCGCGAGCTCCGCCAAATACTCAATGGATTTTTTATTTATCTCCGCCATAACTCTTACTCTAATCAAAAAATCCCGCTCTGTGAAGCGGGATGGATTTACCGTAAAATTCTTATAAATTCTTCTTCTGTCAAAACTTTTACGCCTAACTTACCGGCTTTGTCCAGTTTTGAACCCGGTTCTTCGCCAGCTACCACGTATGAAGTTTTTTTGGAAACGGATTCATTCACATCGCCCCCTAGCGCCCTTATCTTTTCTTTGGCTTGTTCACGACTCATGGATGCAAGCGTGCCGGTGACGACAAAAATCTTGCCCGCCAATTTGCCGCCGGTCTTCGCGGTTTCTCCGGCCTTGATTTCCACCCCGGCCTTCGCAAATCTCTCAACATATCTGACATTGCGCGCGTCGTGAAACCAGTCATAGATAGACCGCGCGACTTTCGGGCCCACATCCGGAACTTCCTGAATTTTTTCCAAAGTCAAATCCCTAAAAAATTTAATTAAATCTTTGATGTCTGCGGATTTATTTTTCCTTTCCGACAATATATACTGCGCCAGCGCCCGCGCTGTTTCCTCACCGACTTGTAAAATGCTTAAACCATAAATAAATCTCGGCAAAGTAATTTTTTTCTTGGCCTCAATTTCAGTTACAATATTTTCGGCAGATTTTTCGCCAAAACGCTCCAAGGTCGCGATATCATCTTTCTTCAAAGTAAAAATATCGGCCGCGTCGGTGATCAACCCCTCGTCCAGAAACCTGTCTATAATTTTTGGGCCCAATCCTTCAATGTTATACGCGCCCTTAGCCGCAAAGTGATATAAGGACTCCCGAAGCCGGGCCCCGCAGCGCGGATTGGAACATTTGTAGGCCACGCCGTCGCGGACGATTCTGGAACCATCTACCGGACATTTGGCCGGCATATGAAATGTTTTTTCTTTGCCGGTGCGAAGGTTTTTTAAAATTTTGTTGACTTGCGGGATAACATCGCCGGCGCGGGACACTATGACCGTATCGCCAATTTTTACCCCCAACCGATTAATTTCATCCATGTTATGAAGCGTCGCGTGCGTGATGGTCACGCCGCCGACATTTACCGCTTTCAAAACCGCGACAGGCGTCAAAACCCCGGTGCGTCCTACGCCGATGGAAATATCCTCAACCGTCGTCGTCGCCTCCCGTGGCGAAAATTTATACGCCGTTGCCGCCCGGGGCGCCTTGCCGATCACGCCCGCGTCTTCGTAAGTCTTATTATCATTTAGGATTACGACGATGCCGTCTATTTCATAAGCCAATTTTTCCCGATGCTCGTTTATTTTTTTATGAAAATCCAACACCGCGCCGAGGTCACGCGCGTGACTGTTGTCGGGATTAACCTTAAAGCCGAGCTTCTTCAAAGCTTCGTGTTCTTCTTCGTGGGTCTTGAATTGTTCAGCATAACTCGCCGGCTCGCTCGAAACGATATCATACTGGAAAGAATCCAGCTTACGCCCGGCAATCACGCGCGGATCCAGCTGGCGCACGGAACCGGCGGCGACATTACGGGGATTTGCATAAATTTTCTCGCCCTTCTTTTCTTGTTCTTTGTTGATGCGATCAAATTCTTTCTTGGATAAAAACACTTCACCCCTCACAATCAATTTTCTGGGATATCCATCGCTAAGCCTCAAGGGTATCGCCTCCACTGTGCGCAGATTCTGCGTCACATCCTCGCCCACGGATCCGTCGCCGCGCGTCCCGCCTCGGACTAAAACTCCATCCTCATAAACCAGCTCGATAGCCAAGCCGTCAATCTTTAATTCGCAAAAAAATGTCCGCTCATTATAGCTGATCTTCCGCCCCAAATAATTTTCCAAACGCTCCAGCCACGCCGACACATCATTCTCCGAAAAACTGTCATTCAAGGAAAGCATCGGCGGCATATGCGGCATTTTCTTAAATTCTTCGAGGGGCTTGCCCGCGACCCTCTGCGTTGGCGAATCCGGCGTTGTCAAATCCGGATATTGCGTCTCCAAATCAAAAAGCTCTTTCTTGAGGGAATCCAAGGCCTCGTCCGAAATAAGCGATTTGTTTTCCACGTGATACGCGTACCGATAACGGTCTATCTCTTTTTTGAGTTTTTCTATTCGCTTTTCCGCTTCTTCTCTATTCATCTTCTTATTATGTCATTACGAGGCCTCGCGAAGCAATCTCTATGGAAAATCCTTGCATTTTACAAAAAAATAGTTTATAATGTAAAAAGATTTCTTGGCCCTTTAACGAGTTAACAAGGAGAAGCTCGTCATAAAAAAAGACACAGCCAGCCATCCCGACCCCAAAATCGCCGAGGCCATGCGCCGCAGATGGGGCCGGACGCGAAAAGTCTTGCTAATTTGCTGCGCGATCTCGGCCATTCTCTTCGGTATATTGGCCGCGAAAACCTATGCACCTTACGGCCAAACGTCGTCTCATGTCTTGTCAGCAGTATTGTGCTTGATATCCGCTCTTGCAACGTTTATGTGTTTTATCACTCCGATAGTAGCAAGCACCCATGTCATTGAGACAATTCAACCCGCGGATTCAAAATACATATTGAAAGTCGTCTATCTAACACAGGGCGACAACGGAACATTCCGATCTGAAAATATAGAACTGCACATCAATGAAGTTAACCTTTTCTACTCGCCCCACCTGAACGGCACTTTCTTGCGGGAAAACAACTGCCTGCTCATTTCAGACCCCGATGGGTTCGCGCTCTGGCATGCCTACTTGGAAAAAAATAGAAACGAGTTTACCAGAAACCTTGGCCATCCTCCCGACGTAGCCAAAATAATCCTGCCGCCCGCGTCCCCGCAAGCCGACTCGCAACTTGCGCTGAACGCCGCTCGTTGCCCGGTTTGCAACGATCCGTTCACCGCCGGCCATTCAAGCGTGCTCTGCGCCAAATGCCGGACCCCACACCACAAGGATTGCTGGGGCGAAGCCGGCAAGTGCGCGACCTATGCCTGCGGTTCCAAAGACTTCACCCACGCCGCGTCATAACCCGCCCCGCTCTCATGCGAGGGCGTTTTAATTTTTCTATTCGCTCCCGCGCCTCGGCTTTAGTCATGTATCAAAGATAATAACAAAAACTGACCATCTTTCGAGCCAACCTCAGGATGACAGGAGTCTTGCCTTTAATTAAAATATAGTTTATTATATATAGGAATCAAAAAGGCGCTAAAAACCGTTCTCGTCTCCCCCACGGTAGACAGGCAAAAAAAGGCAATACCATCTATGAGGGGGCATTCGCGATACCAGTGGGAGCGTTTGTGTGCTGTTTGATCATAACGATAATTGTAGGAATGATACTTTATCCAACTGCAAGTTCTAGCCCAAAACTTTTTTGGCTTATCGGCATTTTCCCAATTCCCTTGATTCTTTTCATTACCAATTCCCTTAGCGCTCTCTACGAACTGGGCCGCGAACAACTCAAAAACGAAAAGCCTCCCCTCCCGCCCATCGAACCGGCTTAAACTTCAAATCAGCTCCTCGACCAAAATCGAGGACTTTTATTTCAATCTTCGGATACGCCACTTCCGAAGTTTAGCTTAAGCTTCGGAAGTGGCGTATCCCCATACTACAAATCCACCCTGAACGACCGGGCCACGCGGCGCCGGGAATCGGCGTAACCGATAGATTTAATAAAGTTGGTACTCGAAGCCGTTTCAAATTCCGCGCCATTCGTCATAGTGGGCAACGCGTATCGCTTGTCCACAAAGCGTTTATACAATTCCCACTCAATGCCCGTGTCGGCGGCAAAAATTGCCTTCATGGAATCGGTGGCATTCGTCGCCTGCCGGATTTCCTGGAGCATAATGATGCCGGCCACGGCCGTCGCCCCCAAAACCACGCCGGAAAGCAGCACCACCGTGAGGAGCATTACCTGGCCTTTTTGGCTACGAAATTGGAAATTTTTCATATTAACCATCGATTAATCTTGGACTAATAGTTGTTTGCACGTCGGTCAAAACATCGCGCAGAGCAGGACTCTTGCCGGAAATACCCAAAGACACCGTAATCCGCGGCTGGAGCTTGTCCGCTCCGCCCGCGCCCGAGACAGTAAAAGCCAACCGCCTCACGTCCACATTGGACGCCGTAAGCGGCTCGTAAACGGAGCCGTCAACCGAACGCTCCACTACTCCCGTCTCTCCGCGCCGATAAACAACAGTTTCATCTTTATAATTCAAAAAACGCAATTCATTGGAATTGGAGGAGCCAAAACCGGTGCCGGTACGGATCTCACGGGCCATCTGTTCTAAAATTATATTGGCGTTATCATTCACGGCGATGAGTTCAACCGCCGAACGCTGGATGCGGAGCGATTGCACAAAAGCACCCGTCGCGATTGTAACCACAATCAGGAACAACCCCATCGCGACCAAAAGCTCGGGGAGGGTGAAGCCTCCTTGGCTACGAAATACGAAATTGTTACGAATATACGAAAACATTTTTGTAAGATTGCCGCGGATTACCTCGCAATGACACCTGCCTTTATCATACTTGATTTTCTTAATTTTGCGCGCAGCGCGAGGAGCAATGAGGAGGTGTAGTCACAGTACTACTCCGACGAATTGCGACATAGCGATGCGCCAAAATTAAGAAAATCATTATTGCCAGTTAAAAAAGTGGTCTTCCAGGTTAACCTCAAACTCCCCGCCGCCGCGAGAAATCCATTTCACGATTGAGTTCACGCGTATTTCGTCGCTGCCGATGCGCTCCACGCGCACTTCACGCCAAAAATTGGTCTGGCGTCCGGCACCCTCATAATCGTAAAACCCGGAGGTGGGGCTAAAAAATAATCGCCTGCCCAGATTGGGGCTCAAGCCGGAATTGTGCGCCACCTCATAAGAACCGGAAGAAAGCCCTTGGTTCCACGGCCGCGCAGCCAAGATGTTATTATCAATGATATTTTTAACAATCTCGATCCCTTCTCCGCCAAGGTTAGCGGCGATATAACGGTCGGAAATCACGCGCGTCAAAGATAGCGACCGCGACAAAAGCGAAAACATGCCCAAAAGCCCCACCGTGGCAATGGTTATGGCAATGAGAGACTCCATGAGCACAATCCCATCACGGCTACGAAATACGAAATTTTTACGAATATACGAAAGCATTTTTGTAAGATTGCTTCTCCGTCAGCTGACGGATCGCAATTACAAATCTTCCATTTTTAATTTTTACATTGTCATTTTGCATTTTGATTTTTGCATTTTACATTTTCTAATATCCTACTCCCGGTTCTATCTGCCCATATCTGTTAATTTTAATTTCCGCGACCGACGCGCGGTCAATAGTTCCCAAACGAATCACAGCCGAACCGCCGGCCGCGATCTCCGGTACAGTAACGACCCTCGGATCCGGCGGAATATAAAGAATACTCCGCAAGGCATCGCCAACGTTAACATCCAAAAATTTGACGCCGGGAGCAAGCTCAAAGGGCTTTTCAAAATCCTCAGCCGGAGAATTGTAAATTGAATCGGCGGTGGAACAGTCGGGCCGCGTGGCTGTATCCCGCCACAAAGTATAGCGCCGTTCATCCAAAATATAGATACCATAACCGCATTCAGGTGGCGTGGACTGGATGGTCCGGATGGCAAACGACCTGGCGCGATATAAATTATTCAAAAATGTGGCTTTCTCACGCAAAAGTTTAATCTGGTTCTCGCTGCCTCGCGTATAAATTATCAAAAATCCGGCGAGCAAACTTAAAATACTCGTCACAACCAACACCTCTATTAATGTGAAGCCCCGATTCATGTGGATAAGCTGAAGACGATAAAATAATATCTTAGAATATCAGCGCCAAAAAACATGGTTACAACCGCTCCCAGCGCCAAGAAAGGACCGAAGGGAATCGCCGCCTTCAATCGCAGGGCTCCGCTTGCGAGGAGGGGGATGCTCCAAAGCGACCCTAATATAAAAGACAGAACGATAGCCAACACGATATCCGGGAAACCCAACAATAACCCCAAGGCCGTAGCTAATTTCAAATCGCCCATTCCCATCCCCCGCCCGCGGGTTACATATATAATAATACCAAAAAACAAGGCCCCGAAAACCACGGCAAAGAGATGATTAGTCCAAATATTGCTCCGCAAACCAAAAAGCATGCCATACCCTTCCAAAAATGTCCCGACAATCAAATTGAATTGGCTATAAGCGTAAAGCACGATAATTTTAATAATTCCCAACGCCGCGAGCGCCACATTCAACTCATCGGGAATAATAGTATGTCGCAAGTCAATGAGCGTCATCAACAATAAAATATAAAACGCCAGCGTAAAAAGAGCTGAAGCAGCAATATACCAGAATGGCCACGCGCTCAAAGCCGCGATAGCGTAACGGTCGTACAAATAAATCGGCAGCAAGGCAATTGCACCGGAAATAAGCTCCACCAAGGGATAGCGTAAAGAGATCGGCGCGCGACAACTCCGGCACTTGGCCCGCAGAAACACATAACTAACTAATGGAACCAGTTCGAACCAGCGGAGCGTCCGGCGGCAACCCGGACAAAAAGACCGGCCCGAAATCGGCTTCAGCGCGAACAGGTTTTTATCCGGATCATAGCGCAGCGCCACCACATTCAAAAAACTCCCGACGGCCAAACCAAAAATAAAAAATAATACAGACAACATATTTAGAAGTAAGTTTAATGGCTACTAAATACGAAAATCATCCTCCAAGTGTCGGATGATACGAATATACAAAACACATTAATGAATTAATTTCGTATATTCGTAAATTGTTCGTATTTCGTAGCCGATTAAAACTGGACGCAATAATAAGGTTTTGGGGCATCACTGCAGTCTATGGTAAGTCCCGATACCGCTCCGCCCAGAAACGAATCGAAATCATCCCGGAGTTGCGGCGCGTTCGGGTCTTCTAATCGTGCGCGCAAAATATACGACTGTTTGTCGCTCGAAGCATCATAAACATACTGTTCGCCGCCTGAACCGCTCGGATCGCCGGGGACATTATTCACGCCTATACCAGCGCTTCGCAACTCGGACGCCAACGCATCCCAACTGTTGTCGATGGGATAAGCATTGAATTTCGTATAATAAAGCTCCAGTGCCGCCTGGACACCGCGAAGATCGGCGATGCGCCGTGTATCCCGCCCTTTGGCGCGGAACCCGCCCAACCCCACTAAAATAATGGACGCCAAAAGCCCAATGATGGAGATAACAATCAAAACTTCAACTAAAGTAAAACCTTTAATTAATTTCTTCATATTAATGATTATAACAAATATATCTTCAATAACGAATCAGTATAATGATTCGTCTTAAAACACCTGCACTAAGTTATAAATCGGAAGCAAGATAGAGGCGAAAAGCAGGCCGGTTAAAACGCCGATCACAACCATTAAAGCCGGCTGAATCAACTCCACCAAATTGGAAACGGAGTCGTCCACTTCACGAGTGAAAAATCCGGCCATGCGGTCGAGCATTTCATCCAACTTGCCGGTACTTTCACCGACCGCGACCATCTGCGAAACCATCGGGGGAAAAAGTTCCTCGCCACGCTCCAAGAGCGCGGACAGGAGTTCTCCGCGCCGGATGCCTTCGGCCGCCTCATGCAGCGCTTCCCGATAAATAGCATTACCAACAGTGTGGCTGGAAATCTCAATGGCTTGAGTGACTGGTATGCCGCCGCGAATTAAAACATTAGCCGCTTCGGCAAACCGCGCCACATACATTTTTCTGAACAACAAACCCAGAACCGGCAATTTTATGGCCACCTGATCAAAAACCAATCGCCCCTCGCGGCTTCGCGCGTAATCGAAAATCAGAGCCAAAAATATCAGGATGATCACCACGAGACCCACCCACCATTCGCGCACAAACCCCCCCACCGAAAGCAAGACGCGCGTGACAAAGGGCAGATCCACCTGGGCCTCCTCAAAAATCGGACTGATCTGCGGGAAAACCACGCCCACCAGAATTCCACCGACGACAAAAAACAATAGCATCACAAAAGCCGGATAGATCAGCGCGCTCCGCACCTTAGTCCGCAAAATATGTTCTTTTTCCAAATAGTCAGCTAGAAATCCCATAACCGACTCCACCCGGCCCGTGACCTCCGCCGAACGGAGCAGGTTGATATAAAATTCGGAAAAAACTGTTTCATGCCGCGCAAGCGCCTGCGACAAAGAAAGTCCCGCGTCAATATCCGCCGAGACCTCAAACACGATTTCGCGCAAAATTGGATTACGGGTTTGTTTATATAAACTTTTTAAAGCGTCGCCCAACGGGATGCCGGCTTGGAGAAGCGTCGAAAACTGCCGCGTAAAAACCGCGGTGTCAATTTGCCTGACTCGCTTAAAATAATCAATAATCGCGGAGTACCACGTGGTAGCCCGCGGTTCTTCAATGCTTAAAACAAACAAATCATGGCCGCTTAAAGTGCTGAAGCCGGATTCCCGCGTGGGCGCTTCCACAAATCCGGTCTGCAGTTCTCCTGTTTTAGTCCTGGCGACGTAACGATACTTCATTTTAGTTTTTAAGTTTCTAAGTTTCGACTCGCGGCTTCTAAGTTTATAAGTTCAAAACCCAACTTACTAACTTATAAACCTATCAACTAACATCACATTCTCTGCAGCATTATCCTTAGCTCCGACGGATTTAAAGAATAAAGCTCCGCATTTTCCAAAGTTATCATTTTTTTCTTAACCAGTGCCGCGAGAGATCGGTTCAGCGTCAGCATCCCCTCTTGCATGCTGGTTTCAATCACCAAGTCGATCTGGTAGCTCTTGCGCTCCCGGATCAGATTACGAACCGCGGAGTTCACCAACATGATCTCGCAAGCAGGCACCCGGCCGCCGTCCGCGTGCGGCACCAAACGCTGCGAAACAATACCAACTAAAGTGGCTGCGAGCTGGCTCGTGACTTGCGCTTGCTGCTCCGCCGGGAAACTGTCAATTATGCGGTCAATGGTCTGCGAAGCGGAATTGGTATGAAGCGTTGAAAAAACCAAATGACCGGTTTCCGCCGCTGTCATGGCGGTAGACATGGAAATAGGATCGCGCATCTCGCCAATCATTACCACGTCAGGGTCTTGCCGCAAAAGCGACTTCAAGGCGCCGTGGAAAGTCGGGGTGTCGATTTTCACCTCACGCTGGGAAATTATGGCCCGATCTTGCGCGTAAAGATATTCAATCGGGTCTTCAACAGTGATGATGTGATCCATCCGCGTGTGGTTCACCTCATCAACCATCGCCGCGATGGTTGTGGACTTGCCGTGCCCGGCCGGCCCCACCACCAACACAAATCCCTGGCTCAAACGGGCAAAATCATGCAAAATCGGCGGCAAATTTAATTCATCAATCGTACGGATTTTAGCCGGAATCAATCGCAAGGCCGCGGCCAAAAAACCACGTTGATAAAAAACATTGACACGGAACCTGGCCTTATCTTCAAAACCGTAGGCAAAATCAAGTTCTTTGTGAGTCCGCAATAACTGTTCTTGCTCATCCGTCAGCAAAGCGAGTATCAGCCCTTCCGCCACCTCCGGAGTCACCACCAGCTCTTTTTGAAGCGGTACCAAAAGCCCGTCGATACGGAGCATTGGCCTGGTGCCCACCGCAATATGCAAATCGGAGGCGTTTTGCTCCGCGGTTATCAGTAAAAGCTCATTAAGTTTTTTGGAATAATCAGGCATGAGTTTGGAATATTTCAATATTCAGATATAAAAATATTTAAGATTTACTGATGCGAGGAAATTTGGCCGAGAACAAGGAGTGATGACGAGGTGTACCCACCGTGGTACTCCGAGGAATCACGACGCAGTTATCGGCCAAATTAACCGCATCACTAATAATTGTATCATGCGGAGGTTTCGCGCAATACCTCTTCTATAGAAACCAACCCATCCAAGGCTTTCAAAATGCCATCCTGCCGCATGCCAAGCATACCCTGCCGCGTCGCCTCTTCTTTTATCTTCTGCTCAGTGATACCGGCATTAACGACCGCGCCCAACTCATCCGTCATCTCCAGGACTTCAAACAAGCCAAGCCGACCAATGAAACCCTTACCACCGCAGACATCGCAGCCAGTCGCGTGATAAATCTCATACGGCTCCCGGTGTTTGACTTGCGGCTTTACGTCAGCCGGCAACCGATCCATCTCTTTGCGTATAATAGCGGCGATCTCCGCGGGCGCCCGCTCCGCTTTTTTACAAGCATCACACAGCCGTCCCACCAAACGCTGCGAAGCCATAAGATTAAGAGATGAGGGCAAAAGAAACGCGTCCACTTTCATATCTATCAGCCGCGGAATAACACCCAAGGCATTATTAGTATGCAAAGTGGAAAAAACAATATGACCAGTTAAAGCAGCGTGGACCGCCAAGGCCGCAGTTTCTTGATCTCGAATTTCGCCGACCATAATCACATCCGGGTCCTGCCGCAAAATCTCGCGCAAACCGGAAGCAAAATCATAATTAATCTCCGGCCGCACTTGCGACTGGTTGACGCCTTCGATAAAATACTCCACAGGGTCTTCCAAGCTCACAATGTTAGTCGCGTCTTTATTTAAAAGTTGAAGCAAGGCATAAAGCGTAGTGGTTTTGCCGGAGCCGGTCGGACCGGTTATTAAAATCATGCCGAATGGTTTTTCAATCCCGGCGCGCAACAACACTTCATTTTTACCGGTGAGTCCCAAGTCCTTCAAACTCTTGAGACCCACACTCGGGTCCAGGACGCGAATCGCCACCTTTTCCCCCTGCGGCGTAGGGAACGTGGAAACACGAAAATCTATATCGCGGCCAAAAATATCCGTGCGAAAACGGCCGTCCTGCGGAATCCGATTTTCATCGATTTTCAAATCGGAAAGAACTTTCACGCGCGACACAACCGGCTGATAAAGCCCGGCCGGAAGAGACGTCTGCTCCTGCAGCCGCCCATCCACCCTAAAACGCACCCGTAAGCGCGACTTCTGCGGTTCAATATGAATGTCCGAGGCCTTCATCTGCACCGCTTCTCGCAAAAGCGACGCCACGATTTTTATAATCGGCGCCTCATCCACAATCTTCCCTCCGGCCTCAAGTTTTACCTTCTTAAAAGTCGAGGCCTCCGGCGCCACATTCAAACTTTTGACCGCCTGTTGAATTTCATTGGATAACGGGGAATAAAGCCGCAAGGCCGCGTCAAAATCACCGCGCGAAATCAGATAAACACCCAAGCTCAATTTTTGCTGGCGGGCGATGTACCTCAACGCTTCCTGAGCGCTGGTATCCTCCGGACTCACCATGCCGACCACCAATAAATTTTTTTCTTTGGAAAGAGGGATAACACGATATGAACGGGCAGTTGCCTCGGGAATCAACTTCAAAATTTCCAAAGACAGCTCATTCGATGAAACCGATTTAGCCGGTACGCCCAGAAGCTGTGATTTAATTTTCACTAACTCCGCGTCCGGGACCAATCGCCGCTCAAAAATAATATCCTCCGCGCTTTTCCTAAGCGATGCCGAATCACGAAGCACCAAAGACGCACTCTCCTGAGCCAAAAGATTAGCGTCAACTAAGGTTTTAAGCAACAATTTGTCATCCATATATAGACTAAAGCTTAAATGCTAGTAGATTTTTTCAAAAACAAGGCGCACCAAGGAAGTGTAGTCACGGCACTACTCTGACGCGGCGCAACGCAATTATTGATAAAATCTACCGCATCCATCACTAAAAAGGCAGAAATGGATTATCCCGGCCCACCTGCCCCACCCCCGGCAATCCCGTGTAAGACCGCAAAGACCGGAACTCACGGCTATTCAAAACCGTGGAAGGGTCAATCTGCACGGCTGTAACTTTGTCCGCGGACTGGAGCGAACCGGGCAAAACTATCTCAATGCCGGGTGTCGGCGCGAAAAATAAAAAGTAAATACCAAAAATAATCGCGAAAACCGCGAAGGCCGTGATGCCCAGCGAAAACCAGTTCATTTTACTTTTTTGTTGTTCAATCAAAATCGCCATAATCTATTCGGATTGATAATAGGCATTAATTACTAAATTGAAATTTAAATTATTAGACGAAACCGTCCTGGAAGGCGATTCCACCCGGACAGAAACAACATCCATCAGCCGTATATTGGTTTCCACCGCCTGAATGAAAAATTTAAACGCCTCATAAGAACCCAAAAGCCGTAAATTGATTTCCGAAACACCCACGGCCTTGGCCGCTTCGTCTCCGCCGTCAGAAGGACGCAAGGCCTGCTGCTGCAGCGACATGGATTGGATAATCAAACCGCTAGCGGCGGCGATGCCTGACAATTGGTTGGTTATCGCCGCGGCATTTTCTTGCTGTGGCAAGGTCATGGAGATCGCGTCTTGAATGCGAGCCGTACCCTGATACTGGACCAATAAATCCCTCACCCTTGAAATTATGGCGCTCTTATCGTTAAAAATCTGGGAACGGACGGCCAATTCGCCCCTAACTATATTCACCTCATTATAAGCCGGCTTCAAAAACAAAGCATAAGTCGCCAAAGCCGCCACAAAGATAAAAGCGGTGCCCAACAAACTTAAAGCGCGTTTGGTTGATGCTCTCATGGTCTTAATATCTAAACAGTTCCGGCGCCAGCACGGCTGTCACGCGGAAACGCACGCGGCCCTCGCCTGCCTGCGATTGATTAAGTGTGTAATTGCTTATCTCCGGCGATTGATGCAGGGCCTGCAAATCTTCCGACAATACGGCATATGATTCCGCAATGCCTTCCAAAATCAACTCCCGCGTAGAACTATTGGCAAACATGACATCATAAGATACGCGCCGATTGGTGCGTTTCTCCAAAAACGGAAAAAACTTGGCCAGCGACACATGAGACCCTAAAAGCGACCTCAAATTGACGATTTGAGAATAAAAACGCAATAATTCATTTTGTTCTTCAGCCGAAATACTCGCGGCCAGATTATCAATTTCCTGCTGCACGGCGGCGACGCGGGAATTAAGATACGGCTTATAACCCAATATCAATCCCAAATAACTCCCAAAAACAGCTCCGAAAAAGATGAGCGAGAAAACAAAAATCTTCCAAGGCGCTCCGCTTGAAAAACGCTCCGGTGAAAGAGATAATTCGCTGGATTGATTGAATGGTTCCGCCATTTTATTTTCAATTTACTTCATAACTCATAACTTCATCGCCAAACCTATCGCAACCGATAACAAAGGGCCCAACTCTCCTATAAACGAATCCATCTCCGGCGGATATTTAAGCGATCTTAAAGGTTGGGCCTTGGAACACGGCAACCCGATCACCTCCCCGGCGTAATTCATAAGTCCCGGCAGGTTAGCGCCGCCGCCTGAAAAAACCACGCTTGAAACCTTGGATTTATAAGTCGTTTCGTAATTATTTTTCGCGCGGATGCTCTCATTTATAATGACATCTAAAATGGGTTCAAGCAATGTGGATAACTGTTGTTCCCCGCCCATGCCGGTCAAACCTCTCCGGCGTTTAATCTCTTCCGCCCTTTTAGCGGATAGACGCAAACTATTAACCAACACTTGAGTCAAAGAACCGCCGGCAAAATCGGTCTGCCCCACAAAACGCAACAAACCTGCCTGAGCCACAATCAGAGTCGTGGAGCGCGAACCGATGTCCACAATCAAAGTTGGTTCTTTTTTATCCGGCGTCAGCGACCTGGCCAAGCCGGCGCCTTCGATTTCCAAGCCCACTAGCGGCAATTTGGCCAATTCAAAAATCTTCTTGACGCTTTGAACGGCATTATTCGGAATGGACACCAAAAAAATCTGCAGCTTTTTATTGCCGTCTTCATCAATTCTTTCCCCAACCTTCGTCCAATCCAGTGTTGTTTCGGTTATGGGAAGCGGAATATATTGCTTGGCATGCAAGACCATGCTGCCAGCCAGTTCCTCATCCGTCAGGACCGGCACCTCAATCAATGTAGTAAAAGCCGAAAAACTCGGCAGCGAAGCCACCGCCTCCCCGGGCTCGATGCCGCTTTCACGCATCAAAACGCGCAGATTGCGGGCAATCATCTGTTCATCGGCGTGGAGCGTGCTGGTTTGAAAAGCCGCGTTCCCCCTCTCCAAATAATCCAATGATTCCAAAACACCATAATTCTTCAAAGTGGGACCATTGTCGCCGTGATAAACCTCTGCTATTTTAATGGAAGCCGTGCCGATGTCAACGCCCAATCGCGTTCGCGAACCCGCCAGTTTTTTAAAGAAAGATGACATGAAATTAAATCATCTAATGATTGCCTTATCTATAATTATATCACAATGAAACCGCCCTCTTGGACGCAAATAAAAAAGATCGTGCTGGATATTTTATTCCCCGCCGTTTGCCTTGCCTGCGACGCCTTCTTGAAGACGGAATTCGAAATCAACAATCATCTTTGCGCCGGCTGCCGCAACCAAATGACCACGCGCGATACCCTGCTCTGTTCCGCGTGCGGGGCGCGCCTGCCGGAAAACATAAAAATCTGCCACCGCGATGCGCCATTCATGCTGGCAGCCGCCACGGATTATGAAAATGCGATCGTGCGATCTTTGATCTTCCGATTAAAATACGAACGCCTCAAAGAAGCAGCCGCCCCTTTAACCGCCTTGTTAAGTGAATATCTTTCAAATCTTGATTTTGATTGGGATGGCTTCGTGGTCGCGCCGGTGCCGCTCCACCCCAAACGCCTGCGCGAACGCGGCTGGAACCAGGCCGAACTGCTTTCCAATTCCATCGCCGCTCTGCTGAAACTTCCGCATCTACCCGGCGCTCTGCGGCGCGTCCGTTACGAAGAGCCGCAAGCCAAAATCCGCACCCGGGCGGAGCGCGAAATAAATATGCTGAATGCTTTTGAAGCCGACAAAAACATCGCCGGACAAAACATTCTGCTCGTTGACGATGTAATAACAACCGGTGCGACTCTCCGCGCCGCCGCCGCCGCTTTAAAAACCGCCGGCTGCCGCCGCGTCATCGCCCTTGTCGCGGCGAGAAGAAGTTAAGCACGGCCCCATAAGTCGCATCGAAAAAAATCCCGCGTCTTGATTGAACGCGGGGCTCTCTAAACGCCCTACTTTTTGACTTGCTCGGGCTTCTTCTCAAGCACGATACCCCTGGCAACGCCAGGCGCGGCTTTGCCTTCGCAAACTCGGATGTATTCAATGTCGAAGGCCTGTCCAGGCGAAATGGAAACGATTGCAATCCGGAGATCCATGCCGCTCCTGATCGGCGCGCCATTGACCTTCAAGATCAGGTCACCGCGCTCCAAGGCCATGCCGGGCCGGTTGGCCGGACACGTCCGCCCATTGATCTTGGACTGATCAACATCATTCACAATGGCAAAGGATGCCTCTGGCTTCAAGAATCCGGCATCATAGGTCAGCCGGAGCAATTCCTGAATGGAACAAGAATCCAAAATCCCGGTTTCATCGTACATCCGAATGACATCCAGCACGCCGGCGTTTTCAGCCGTGCCCAGCCGTTCGAAATTCTCCAGGAGCGCCTCCGCGCCAAACCACGGCAAGAGCACATCGCCCTTCTTAAGCTGTTCAAGATTGATGAACTCCACCGGCACCGCGAAACCCAATCCGTCCGCGCCCGGCACGCCGGCATCATTGATGCCCACCACTTCACTCGCTTCATTGATAAGCGGGGAACCGGAACTCCCCTGGTTGATGGGCGCATCGGTCTGGAGGAAGGACTCGATATAATGCAAACCGATGATGCAATTGGTGTTGGAAATGACCCCGCGCGTCAAGGTATTGGTAAGACCCCGGGGCGAACCAAAGGTATAAACCGGGTCACCCGGACGCATTTTGCCGGAATCGCCCATCTTGGCGATCTTGTAGTCGGCGGAAGCGATACCCTTGACCCTCATATAGGCCACATCGCGGCTCGCGTCCACGCCTACCGATTCGGCCTTATACTTGCGGCCCTTGGAAGGCAGCGTGACCCAGTATTCGTAAGACGTGATCTTGATGATGCCGAACGGAGAAGAAAGTTCGTCATGCTTGGCCTTTGCCACATGGCCCGCGGTATAGAAACCGCCTTCCGCGTCACAGAAGAAACCGCTGCCCGAAGCCGACATTTTGTCGCCACCGGCATACTTGGCGGGAGAAACAGAGCAATACCGATGCTGTCTCGTCAAATCATGAACGAATCCCAATGCCGTATCATTGTCCAGAAAGAGCATCGTCGCTTCATTGGTGTCGACGATGAAGAACTCGCCTAGTGCGCGAAGTTGCTCCTGCTCAACCATGCTCATGGCGCCAAAATCCACGGTCATGGTCTTTTCCACTCTCAGGACGCATTCTCGATAATACTCCGCGATAGCGACACCGGGCGCGTCTTGTTTCTGCTGAGCTACCGGTTGCGCCGGAGCTTCGGGCGATTGAGCCGCGACAAGAATCTGGCTAAACACAAAAACGAGAAAGAGAGCGGCATAACGTGACATGGTTTTCATGACGAAGACCTCCGAGTATAGAATCGTCAATTGGGACGTACTGTTTTTCAGTTTATACCCATGGGAATAAGGGTCAAAGAAAAAAAGTGGATAACTTTATTAAAACGCTCCGAAAATCCAAAACCGTTCAATGCGTATGCCACTCGGGCATGCGCCTTGAAAGAGCCGGCCAAGAAGACGCCGGCTCCGCGTAAAGCAAAGACATAATTTGAACGCGCTTATATCCTTTTCTCTGTAAAAGCGCCACTGCCTCCACCCAAGCCCATAGATCCCTCCTATAATCCTCGCCGAACACCGGTTTGATCAATGCTTCAATGTCATCTTTTTTTATTTTCAACGCGTCCCACGCCGACTCTTTGGGCACACCGGTAGTGTCGGCGATTATATCTACGAACTGTTGGAAATATACTTCAAAAGATTTATCAAATAAGTTTTCATATACCCGCGCCGGCAATTTTTCCACGCCCGACTTGAATACATCAATTGGATCATAAATGCCGCCTTGCGCGTGCGACTCGGACAAAATTTGATATATCTCTTTCAAATCCCTGCCTTCCTGATAATACGCCAAAATCTCATCCCTGCCCCTGGAGTCAATCCCCAATTCGGCTCTTTCTTTTTTGAGAATCAAACGTAAAAAATCATCCTTGGCTTTAGCCGGACTTTCAGCGCGGGTGGCCACGCGCCTCATAATTTCTTCAACGTCCAATCCGAATTCCAATGGCTCCCAAAAATTATTAAATTGATGTTGTTCTTCGTGCACACCGACGAACTCGCTCTGCGAACTCGGGAAAAGCACCCCCTCGCTCTGGGACCAATTGATTCTGGCCTCCCCCGCATACGCGGATTTGATCTCAAGATGATTATAGAAAATAGTTATCTCGCCGAATAGCCGCTTGCCGGATCGTAAAATAGCCCCGTGCTTCAAACTCCTCCCGCCAGTCGGGCTCAACACGTCAATTAGCGATCCATGCTCCTCGTCGCCCGAAAAATGCTCGCGCCGCAAATCCAATAAGCGGGTTTGGAGGGACCGGACATTTTTTAACCACAAACGCGTCGGCCGTCCATGGAAATCTCTTTGCCCGAGATGCATAATAAATTTGGCTTCATCGCCAAAAGATATGGATAAAACCCGGCTGTCAATCGAATCAATCTCAAACCTGGACTCACCGCCGGCTTTCAATCTTTCCAAATGAGGGACGTTTTTAATGATCCTGTACTCGGGCAACGCGCCGCCTGCAAATTCCGCGGTCACGGTTTTTTCAAGCTCTTCCTGTTTAACCCTGTCCAAAGCCACGCCTATAGTTTTGTCGGACCAATTCAGATGTTCCTGAGTCAATTTGGACTCATCTCCGCCAATCCTGCCATAATTGGCCACCAACGCGTAATCACTTTTATCGAAACACCTGAAAAATAAAGTCGAGGGCCCTTTTTGGACGTCCACCTTGCCATGCGGATGGCGTCCAAAACATGCCTCGAACAAATCCTCGTCTCGAGGATAGAGTTCTCTATATTTATCAACCATATTGTGCGCTTCCTCGTATCTATTTATCCCCGAATTAAGTCTCAAAAGCTGAATACTCTTCAGACGATATTTACGACCGGCCTGCTTCACATAGTCAAACAACCTCTCTTTGGAGACATCGGGTGTCCGCTTGATCATGCGCCTTAAATCGGCAATGATCTCGGAGAGGCCCTCCTCCTGGCGCATCAGTTCATCTTTGATAAATTCAAGACGCTTCTTCTGTTCGGCCTTGTCTAATTTGTGCCGGTTTTTTCGAAACTTCAAAAGCTCGACTGTAGCGTCAAACGGTTCATATCCCAAACTTTCTTTTTTCCTAATTATAGTTTCGGGTAGAAGAGATATATCCAATGGCTTAGGAGCCGCGCTCGCTCGCGGATGTTGTTCTGATTTTTCGATTTTCTCCGGTTCCGGTTTTTTTGACTCCTCTGCTGACGGAGTTTCAAATGGGTTAGACATATCGTTTTTATTCTACCACGCCTCGCTGTTATTTGGCTTTTTCCACATTTTATTATAAAATAACAATCAGGCGCTCTTGTCACCCTGCGGGTGATCCCCTGTAGGGGGAAAACTGGTGTGAATATACGGAGGCGTGCGTGAGTGGTTGAAACGGACAGTCTTGAAAACTGTTATGCCCGCAAGGGCATCGGAGGTTCGAATCCTCCCGCTTCCGCCAAAAT
>CAYHSY010000009.1:0-21047 GCA_964359435.1 uncultured Candidatus Saccharibacteria bacterium | reverse complement strand
CGGATACACGACCCTCCGGCAGAAGTTCCAACCGAATAGTCTTAGCATGGCCGGCCATGGCTTCGTCCATGGAATTATCAATAACTTCCCAAATCATATGATGCAGACCGTCCGGACCGGTGGAACCGATGTACATGCCAGGACGTTTTCTAACCGGCTCCAAACCCTCCAAAACAAAAATATCCTTGGCAGTATAACCGGCTGAGCCGGATTTGCCTTCTTTCTCAGATGGTTTTTTTAGGTTTTTATCCTCTTTTTTAGCCGCCATAAGAATACCTTAAACATAACAAAAAACACGCCGGGCTACAACTCTTTTGCCGCAATCAAAAAATTATCACTCTGCCGCCTCTTGGCTCTTGATGGACTTGACGACCTGGCTGTCCTCGCTTAATTCCGCCACCCATAAAACGTTCTCCCTGCTAAGTTCGATGTTCCCCTTAGGCCCCCAAAAAGCATCGCCAAATTTTACCAAGTTGAAGGGCGTATTTTTATTCTCGGTACGCTGAAGGGTGTAAACATTCGCCAAAGACATATACCCGGACCGTTCCAATTTGCCGAAATAAATATCGCCGGAAGACATGTAAACGGCCACATAATTTCCATCAGAAGAACCTTGCCAGACAAGACCGCCTTTGCCCAAAAAAATAACCAGAATTACCACCACCACAACCGCAGCCAGAAGTAGGCCTAATTTTTTATGAATCTTTGACATTAATTTTAATAATATAATCTTGGGGCGCTGCTTGCAAATCGGGCCTGTGTATAAAAAAGACCCCGAATTAGACGGGGCTTGCTGATCTGCGCGCGTATTCTTGGAGCAGTTTGACGACTATTCTCGGCCTTCCCCGCGGCGCCACAATATAGACGCCACGGATACCGGTGTTACCCGACCAAAGACGCCTGGCAGTTTGGAGGAGATCCAAATTCAAATCCAAAGTCCATTTTTCCAACTCATCGTCTCCGGATTCGGCCCGACCGATCATTTCCGGAGGTAGTACCACCCCGGGTATGCCGCCTGATTGAACCAACCGGAAAACCTTCTGGTACGGCAGAGGGAAAAGTCCGACCATCAAAGTTCCCAACGAGTTGAAACGCGCCGCCAAATCACGCAGTTGAGCGCGGCTGAAAACCGGCTGACTCATGAAAAAACGCGCGCCGGCCCGTTTTTTAAGGATCGCCTTGCGCCATTCTTTTTCACAGTCATTGTTTTGATTGAAAGCAGCGCCTATCACCAAATGCGGACAAGCTCCGCTCAATTTCAATTCTCGATTTAGAACCCGGATAACTTTAACGCTGGTCAGACCGCAATCGTCATCGCAACCGGTCCCTTGCCCATCCTTATAGGCGTCGCCCTTGATGACCAGAATTGACCTCAAGCCGGCGTAACGGTAAAGACCATAGACCCGGTTTACCAAACCGGTGACACCATTGTCCCTCACCGCCACGTGCGGGATGACTTCTCCGATGGGATGGCTGGAAGAAAGAAGTAGCTGCGCCATGACCAGAGAATCAGCAGAAGGCACTAACTTACTGGTATTGATATCGACTGCTCCGGCACCATGGACCCAACACTCATCCACTCTCTGGAGCAAGCAGGGGTGATCTTTCGGCGTGGGCGGGTCCATCTGAACGCTGATCACAAAATCACTGTGCAGACGCGTAAGGATGCTCATGGTCTTCTCGCCATTCATGGTGCGACTCCCGCAATATGCCAAAGGTATGTGCTGGCATTTATGTTAAACCAAAAATCCCACAAGGGCAAACTGAAATCCCGCGTTCGGCAAAGATAACCTGGAAAACTCCGGCAATCTTTATCGAACGCGGGATTATTTTTAAGATGCGTTCCGCGACCTACATCTGCCCGCTCATCTGGCCCGAGCACATTTTGCACAATTTTTTGTGCAAAACTATCTCCACAATAGCGGACAGGCCCACCAGGATATAAACCCAACCGGCAATGGACAAACCCAAGAGCATCTCGACAACATTCCAGCCGAAAGCGCCAATTAAAAGCCAGTTCAGGCCGCCGGCCAAGAGTAATATAAATGAAACGTAATGTAATTTACTCATAAAAATCGTAAGCCACCATAAACGACCTTTTATTAATTGTAGCATAATAATCATCTCCACCGGCCTCACTAGTTTCGGGGATTTTTTGACAATTAAAAACCGCCGATCGCGCGACGGCGACCGGCGGCATTATTCATTCACGCGCGCCTGCCAGATGAGCAGTATTACCTGTTATCGTAATGATTCAAGAACCTTGCGACCTGCTTGACCCAACCGGCCGCCAAAACCCGACTGACGCCGGTCTGCGGGACATGCACCGTGCGCTCCATGACCACGCGATTGCGCGCGTCTGACACCATCAACTTACCGCCTTCGCCGCCAATTCTGCGGACTTCGGCGCTGTATCTCCTGCGCCACCAAATCGGGAACTCCAGGCCGAAGGATACCCCCCGAAGACGCCCGAGATCGGAGAAATCAAACCGCCAGACTACCGACGACTCCGCTGTTTTGGCCATCATCACAGACCCTCGAAAAAGAAACGGAAAAATAGTTGCCACAAACTTTTTTTATTATAACCTATTTGACAAAAATACGCAATACCTTAATAAAAGAGGCCGACGCTCCCGCGGGCCTCAAGAATGCTTTTTGTTTTTCTTGTTGGCTTTTTTCTCTCGCGCCTCGCGGATGAGCTGGAAGTAACTCTTCGGCTCGACGCTATCCCAAGAAAGACCAAACCTTTTCCGAAATTCATCAATGTCTTTTTCGGTCGGTGCCTCTATCTCGACAAAGTACCGGTTGAGCTCCGGAACAAGGTCAATCTCAACACAGATACCGCTAAAAGACAACTCCCAGTGCCTCCTGACCTTGCAGTAGGACTCTTCCCTGGCAAAAAAGAGTGAGAAGATTTTGCGAACAACCCCCGGGTCGCTGACTTCGGCATTCAGCTCCTCGCAGAGCTTGCAATGTTTGGGTTTTTTAACGTCAGTCCGCGAAGGATCTATCTTCTCTTTGACTGTCAAGAGAAAGCCCTTGGGGGTCTGCCTCAAGCGCACGGTTGCCCCAATGGATTCCAACTCGGCATCACGGGTATCGAATCGCGTGTTAATCTCTTCGCCCGCGTAAGCTTCGGTGAACGCCTTTTCCTTATACAATAAATCGACGATCGCCTTGTTTTTTGCCTTGGTAGAGTTGAACTTGGCTTCCAGTTCGCGGCCAATCGTTTTTGACATATAGGGCCTCCTAACTTGCCTGTTATCAGCTTAAATTAAAAACGAACTCCGGGCAAGAGTTCGTTCTGTCGCGCATATCATTGACCACCGATATCGCCGCGGAATCTTTCTGCTTCGCCGGCATAAACCTTAAGCATCTTGTTGCCGACATAGGCCAAGCCGTCGCCGCTCTTATAGGCCGCGACCACGGAACCTGCTCCTTCACCGTATTCGGAAACCGTCAGCCCCAGCCGCGCCGTAAAATAACCGCCCGGCAAAATGGAACCGATGTCGCCAAGCACGGACCACTCTGCCTCATTGGAAACATCTTTGACGATACCATCGCGCGTCTTGAAGAAAGCCCGGAATTTTATAACGGTGCCCTCAACAACATAATCCGACCGATTATCACCCGAGACCTCCAATAACCCGGCTTGGCCCGAAGATGTCGGCGCCACGCGGGTCGGCGTAACCGGCTCTATAACCGGAGGCACCGACTTGGGGATTACGGGTACGGGTACGACGGGCACAGGTACTGGTACGGGCGCCGGACTTTGGACCGGGTCAAGTTGTTTGCGAGGATTCAAAACCGAAGATTGCGGGTCGGCATCTTTGGGATAAGGGGTCGGCGGCAAAACCGTAGGATAACCCTTGTTAGGAGTCGGGGTAATGTCTTCTTTGTCCACGCCCTGATTACCCTGAATGTTGCCAATATTGGACAGATCAATTTATTTTTCTTGACCGCCAAAACCGGTGGGCTTGCCAAAAGGCGGGTTAGCGATCAAGCCGCCGGTGCCGCCAAAACCAAACTGACCGAAAATAAACAATGGCCCTTGACTCTGACCGCTTTGCGCGGCCTGCTTGGCAGTCTGACCGGTCGGGACCTTCACCTGCACCACCGGAGAACCGGAGGGATTATAAAAACTCTTAAATAAAATAGTCGCCTTGCCTTTAATATTGCTCCATAAACCGGCCAGAAAAGACGGCTTGGCATTAACCGCCACGCCATCGTCCGCAAAAACCATGCCAAAACTGCCAACCAGAAACACGGCCAATAAAATAATGAGGAATGAAGTTTTTTTATTCATAAGAGTAAATATAGCATATTTGAACACAAGAGTCCAACAAACCGCACGCTATTACTTGCTTTATTTCCAGATACTTGTTATCATATAAAAGTTCTTGTGGGTTCGTTCTTTGTCAGTTTTTGGAGGAGTTACGCATGGACGACGCACACGAGGTCCAATCATATTCCGGAGAGGATCGGTGTATGAGCTGCGTCATTTTCAAGCAAAGCGAGAGCGCCCTTGCCAATCAACGCTTTCAAGCCGCGCACTCCAACCAGGATCACCACGAAGAGGACTTCTTCCGTGTCACAATCCCGCCGGGACATCGGGCGAATGGCGTGCCAGCCGACATTTACCATGGTTACCGAGAAGGCCTAGTCGGAGCTTGCGCGGATATCGTGATGACAACCGTCCTACCGAAGGGCTTACCGGCCGTCCTCGCCATCAAGCGCGGACCCAACGCCTGTTTTGCCGGCAAATGGTGGATGCAAGGCGGGGCCGTGCCCTGTTACATGCCACTGATCGAATTCGTGAAAATGCGAGCTGAACAGGAATGTGGCGTCAGACCCTTTGTGGAAGGCATCATCGGCGTCTTCCGCACTGCCGCGGATGACAAAGTAGCCGACACCATCCAAACTTGCCATGTGGGCTTCGTCAAATACGAAGAAGTAGCGGCAAAGTTCAAAGAAGACGCCGCCCACTCCGATCGCCGATTGCTCACCCTCGGGGATATCAATATTATTATGCCAGCGTCGGGGATGCACTGGTACCCCAACCTTTGTTTCAGAGCTGCCCTCCGCACCATGCAGCACCGAACCACCCAAATCGGCGAGTAGCCGACCAAACACAACCCGATGCCCCCAACCAGGGCATCTTTTTTATCCCGCACTCAATTCGGGCGATAGGAATGCCTGATTCCTGGCGCGAACTGAGTGCGGGATTTATTTCAAAACCCGGGCGGCGCGGAGTTCGCGCCAGGAAAGATACAAGAAAATACTCAAAATCAAAAAGGTGTTGAGCGGCGCGAGCCAAGCCGGATATTCCCGTCCGAAACTTTCCAGCGTCATCAAAGCGCCCAACATGCCGATTGCGTACATGGCGCCGTTTTTAAGATAGGCGAACTTGCCGACCAAATTAATGCCGCGCACCGTCACTTCCCGCACCACCAACGCGCCCAAACCGTTGCCAATAATAATGAGCGGGATGGACAGGGTGAAAGCGAAAGCGCCAATCACGCCGTCAATGGAAAAAGAGGTGTCTAAAACCTCCAAATACATGATCTTACTCCAAGCCGAAAGGTGGGGGTTCAGCAAGTCCTTTTCTTTTTTCTCCGCATTGTGGCGAAAACCGTCGGTGATGAAAAAGGCCGAGGCGCCGATGGAGGCCGAGAGCGCGAGCATCGGATCGCGGCCGACGGCAAAGTATATAATGGAAGTCAAAAAAACCGACACAATGGCATAAAACCAAACGCTCTGCCGATGGATGAAATGCTCGACTAAAAACGCATATTTCTTCTCTTCAAGGAATAACCAGCCCAAAAACACAAAAACCAAATAAACGCCGCCGCCCAGGAGCAGCAACCCCTTGGCGTCTTCGACCGCCGCGCCAACCGAGGCGTCGGCAGAAAAAGCGAAAGTCAAAAGTTCGCGCATGGAGAGCGCGGGATTCGCAATCCACAAAATCAAAAACGGCAAGACGCCGCGCACCACAAACACCGCGAAAAGAATGCCCCAAGTCAGGAAAAATTTGCGGAACTTTTCCGGCAGGGTTTTCAACACATGGGCATTCACCACCGCGTTGTCTACGCTCGAAATAATCTCGAACAGCGCGAGTCCCAAAATTACAACCAAAGTCGTGCCGATATCCATTCCCCTATTATATCAAGACGCGCCTCCTGAAGAAAGCCGCGTGGCGAGCGATAGTAGAATTAGCACAGTAGGAGGAAAGGCCATGCCACGCGATCCGCAGTTTGTTGCGTACGTCACCGAAAAAATCAAAGAGCTGGAAACACTCCTCACCGCCAACCTGCTTTTGCCGCCGGAGATCGCCGCGCCCGGCATCGCCCAAGCAAAAGAAATCGCCCGGGAACTGCAAGGCCATGGGCTCATGATATGCTGGAAAGCAACACTGGACTCGTCCGATCCGGACAACTGTTCCGTACGGATAGAGGTCTTCCAACCCAAAGCAAATCTCTCACCCGAAGATCAACGGATTTATGACGAATGGTTCTGCCGCGTCAACGGTTTGCCGCCGCCGAGCTAACTGCTCGGCTTTTTAATTTCTTATAGGCCCGATAAATTAGGATGGAGCCGGCAATCAACAGCGCGATGAAAATGATCGGTGCCAGCGAAAGATTATCGGCGATCTTACCGCTCCCGATGAGCGCCGTCACAAAAGACAAAAAAATAGTTGCGAAAATAGAAGCAATCAAAAAGGCGCGCGGCCGTCCACGACGGTAAAACCGTAAAGCCAAAAGCCCTAGAATCAATCCGGAAAGCATCGCCACTAAAAAGATGGCGAGACCGATGAGAACCACCAAAACGATCACCGCGCCCAACCCTTCGGCCAGCCCTCGCCCGAAAGCCGCCGCAAAACCGCCGACAACTTTATCCATAATTATATGTTACCCGAATATCCGCACAAAAGAAAAAGGATCGATCGATGTGTTGTTAACTTTTATCAAAAAATAAAGATGCGCGGAGGTTAATCCTTCGCGCCACGAGATGCGGATGATTTGGTTGGGTCTTCCCCTTGCCACAACTCCCGGAGCTCTTCCAGGCAAGCGACGTAATCCGGCAACAACGGATTGTCCGACCAATTGTCGCGCAAGGCCAGATAAGTTTCATCGAAATTCCACAACTGATCGGCTTTGTCGGCGCCGAAGTCCTTGAGTATAGCGTCTTCTTTGCGCCTATACTGACAAATGAAATCAGTCATGTTCGCGATGCAATCAGCGGCCTTAACAAGCATCGCGCCCCAAAGCATGCCCTTGATTTTTTGAATGCCGGCGCATTTCCGTTCTTTCCAAGTGCGCCCATCTTTTCTGATACTCATTTGGTCAACGATTTCCGCGACCTGTTCTCCGAATTCTTCGCACAAACTCTCACGCGTTACCGGATCATCGGGCAAAGAATCTTCAATGGTGTCATGGAGCAAGGCCGCGACCATAATATTGCTGGCCTCGTAATCGTCGCCCAACTGACTCACCCGCAGGGCGCACGCCACCATGGAAAACACAGCCAGAGGATGGACAATGTACGGCACACCGGTGCTTTTCCGTATTTGATGAGCATGAGTTCGCGCGGCAAAATCAATCGCCAACTTGATCCTCGAACTATAGAAATCCATGACAATCCCCCCAAACAACATGGAACCGGATTGAATTATCAAAGACCGAATGCCATTATTCTACTATACGACCGCAAAAATTTCAACTTGATTTATGAAAAAAATCTTTTGGCCAATCGCCATATTAATGGCAATTTTGGCTGCAGTTATCGTCAAAGACATTAAAACAGTGATGGAGCGCGTAAAAATCAGCGAAGGGTTGGCCCGCGGCAATAAACCCTATACACAAAACTTGCCCCAAAGCGAACAGAGGATTTTAATTTTAGGCGACAGCGCGGCGGCCGGAGTCGGCGCCGATAATCCGCGGGACAGCATCGCCGGCCGGTTAGGAGCAGATTTCCCGGAGGCCTACGTCATAAATCAAGGCATGCCCGGCCGGGACCTCTCCGAACTTTTGGCGGACTTCCCCCGTTACCCAACTAAGCATCTGAAACTGGCCGTTATCATGGTGGGCGCGAATGACATTATAAACTTTACCAGGATTAAAAATATCGAACGCGATTTGCGCCTCGCAGTCGAAAAGGCAACTCTCATGGCCAACCATGTTTTAATTCTCCATTCCGGCAATCTGGGAGTGGCGCCGTTTTTCCCCAAAACCATCGGCTGGATTTATACTTTGCGCACTCTCCAGGTTAGGCGCGCATATCAACGCGTCGCGCAAGAAACGGGCGTTATATATGTAGACCTCTATGCCTCGCGCCGCGACGATCCATTCTTAAAAGACACCGCTAAATTTTATGCCTCTGACGGCCTGCACTTGACCGACGAAGGATACGGGGTCTGGCATAAAAAAATCCGCGCCGCGATGCAAGACGCCAATATTAAAATATAAAGCATCCCGATGGCCTTATATTGTATAAATACCGATCGGCTCTTTACGGCCTTTAACCGTAGCTTCGCCAAGGTGCTTGAAAGCGACCCGATTTTTGATTCTATCTTTAGTCGGAGCACCCAAAATCAATTGGACTTTATAATCCTTAGTCAGCCCTTCCAAGCGTGAGGCGACATTAACCGTGTCGCCAATCGCGGTATAACTCAAACGCTGCTCCGAACCGACATTGCCCACCACCGCCGGCCCGGTATAAAGGCCGATGCCGATGTTGATTTCCGGCTCCCCGGCGGCGCGGAGCTCCTCGTTTAATTTTTTAAGACGGCCGATCATACCCAAAGCCGCGGCAAGCGCGTGGTCGGCCTGATCCGGATCCGCGATAGGCGCGCCCCAAAAAGCCATGATGGCATCTCCGATATATTTATCCAGCACGCCTCCCTGTGCCAAAATTTCTTCCGTCATGGCGCTGAAATATCTATTCAAAACCTTAATCAAATCACAAGGCGCCATCTTCTCTGACAGCGTGGTAAAGCCGCGAATATCTGAAAAAAGCAGTGTGATTTCTTTTTCTTCGCCGCCCAAAGCCACGCGCGAAGGATCTTCGATGATGTGAGCCAGGACCTCTTTGGAAACATATTTGGAAAAAGTATTTTCCAGCTCCCGCTTTTCACGCTCGCCGATAAAATTCCTGTAACCGAAAAGCGCGCCGGTTGAAACGACCCAAGCGATATTGATATGCAGCAAATTCGGCGCCAGGCCTTTTTCATAAAAAATTATCGCGGCGACCAAATGCACCACGCCGATCATAAAATTAAAAGCCGCGGCCTGGAGAGAACGGCGCGTTGTTATAAACAAGACGGCCGGCAACACGGCGGCGATCATAATCCAAATAAAATTATAAAGCCATTCCATTCGACGCAGACGATAGCCGGATACGAACATATCCGCGATGTTAACCTGGATTTCCACACCCGGCATGGCGACGCCGCGGGAGACCGGCACCAATTGCTCATCGTGAAGGTCGGGCGCGGTCGCGCCTATAAAAACCAGCTTACCGGCCAAACCCGCCGCAACGCCATCCTCCAAGACCAAGCGCCAGAAGGGAATCCTTCGCACGGCGCCCGGATAACCGGAAAAAACCACGCGCTCCACCACAGCGCGCTCCTCAAATGACGGCGTAGGGAGACCCGCAGCCAAGACCACCGCTTCCGCAAACGAGGAAAATTTTTGATCCTGAAATGTTACAAACAGAGGCAATCGCCGCGTTACGCCGTCCGAATCTACCGATAAATTAACGTGGCCTAAAACAACGCGCGGCGCGGAAACAAAACCGGATAAAGGAGAGATTGCTGCGGCAGCTGTCGCTTGTTCCAAATTTTTCAAAGTGGCTTCGACAGGCAAAACAATCGGATAAGCCGCACCGGCTAAGGCCGCTGCCAACACCGCGTCGTCCGCAACGCCAAAACGGGAAGGTTCGGAAAACATCACGTCAAGACCCACGGCAAGCGGCGGAGAATCGTTTAAGTTTTCGAAAGCCCGGGCAAAAGTCGCGCGGGGAAAAGGCCACTGACCAAGTTTTTGGATGGACTCGTTGTCGATCGCGACAATGACCGCCTCGCTCCGCGCCACCTTGGGCACCGACAAAAGATCCTCAATACGGTGTTCCCAATCCGAGAAGAAATCAAACCAAAAAGACGCAACAACCAGCGTGCCAACGGCCGCGGCAATCACGGGATACCAAAAATAACCCTTTATCATGATTTATGCTTTTAACGATCCAAGACAGGAGTGGGAGCCGGAGCCAAACCCGAAGACGCCGACACACTGTCACCGCTAACGGAAAGGGTCGGTGACGAGATCGGTTCGGCCGGAACGATGGATATGGTTTCCGGATCGACCACCGAAGACGGCGTCACGGAGATATCCGGAATTAATCCCGGCAAAATCTCCGACACGTTCGTCTCTAACACCTGAGTCGCTTCGGCTTCACGCTTGATGACATTCTGAAATTCCTCACTCAATTTATCAAACTGCCCTTGTAATTCCACTGAATTCAAATCTTTGGGCAAAGACGTAAGTTTTCTAACGGCCTCAGTCAAATCCTGAACCGTATTTTCCAAACGACCGGCGGTGATTTTTTTAATCTCGATAGCCGATTTGATTCCATCCTCAGCCGCTTCTTCCAAGTCCTCCAATTTATCTTCGGCTTCTTTTATTTTTGCCTTGATAGCTTTATGGGCCCGCTTGGTATTCTCGCGAAGCTCCCGGCGAACTTCTTGAAGATTTTCTTTAGCTTCTTTTTTCAATTCTCTGACATTTTCATCGAATTTTTCATCAATAACTTTGGCGCGCTTGACCCAATCCTTCTCCCGAATATCCCTGACGACGACACCGGGCGCCGCCGCCGCGATCCCCGCGGCTGTTTCGCCCAATTTTTCCACGCGACGAGCCAAAATCTTGACGTCGCGCTTGGCTTCACGCGCCAAATCCTCGGTAATTTCCAAAACATCATCGGCCAGGACTTTAGCCGAAGCCGCTTTAATCAATTCCTTGGTCTCAGAATCCACCGGAATAACTTCAACCATGTTTTCCGCGCCTACAACGCTGGTCTTATTATTAAGATATTCCACGCCGAACGCCGTGCCACGGACTACCGCGACCGCCGTGGGCGTTATGACTTCCCAAGCGGAATCATCGGTAGCCAAAGAAAAAATCTTGCACCAAATGCGGCCGGCAACCAATTCAAAGCGAACGATTAGCTTGCCGGTCTTGGCGTCAAATTCACTGTCTCTAAGGATAATCGTGGTTTCGCCATCAATACGGGCAGCGGAACCGTCAGGAAAATGGATGTTTGCAAAAGATCCGGCCTCTCCCCGCAAACGGCTACCGGAACTGATTTCATCTCCGCTCCGAAGCTCGCGGATGACGGCGCCGCTTTCATCAATTTCAAGAATCGCAGGCGAAATAATTTCTAACCAGGCCTTTTCAGCGGCAAATACTCCCGGCAAAAATCCAAATCCACCTAAAGCGGCGCCGGTTACCGCTAAAACCACTAAAATAAGAACCAGGATGAGATATCTCATAATTTTACATTATAACATGTTTATAATAAAAAATCAATAGCGACGGGATGGGCCCGCCTTCGAGTTTTGCGCATGAAGCAAGAAGTCGATCACAACTTATGCCCCAATTCTTTTTCAATTACGGCGGTTAATTCCGTCCAATGCAAAGATAAAACCGTCAAAGCATCTTGCAGCGATAGGCCGCCATGCAGAAAAAGCGAACCCCTGAAATCCTTTAAAAATCCGGCAAGCACATCAGCCGCCTCTTGATTACCTGAACGCTCCAAATCCTCCCGCTCACGGCTTAAAACTGCAAAAAAATCGGCGAGTTGGGTATCCGCCAAAACAGTTTCATCCGGATCGTTGAGGCGATCGTTCAGAAAATTAACCAACTCGCGGGTCCGCGCGGCTTCCGCAATTTTGCGGAGCATTTCTTCGCTCACTTCTTCTTCACGCACCGTGGCCCGGTCAACCAGCTCCCGCTCGATTCCGCGACTATCCGGTTTGTGAGGCGATTCCGTGTCATCGGGATTACCTAATGTTTCTCTCATAATTGATAATTATATCATAGAACCTCATTTAAATAGCAAACGGGCGGTAACGAGAATCGGGTGGCGGCGCGCCATGATTTGAGACATAAGTTTATGGCGCCGCGAAGCCCATCAGGCAAATCTTACCCCAGGGCTTATAAACGCTGTGAAAATTTTGTTCGCGCACCGTACCGTTCAAATAAGCCACGCCATAGACCACATCCGCCGTGATGCCCCGCCGCGGAGTTTCACTGCACTGGATAGTACCCGGAGGCAAATCCTGCGTCAAAACATATTTAATATCGGGCGCCGGTCTCGAATCGGAGAGAACCGGCTCGGAAATGGTGACGGCGCGGCCGTCTTTGTGGCCATAAAATTCAAAAATGGCCTCATCCCCTTCCACCCGGCCTTGAAGTAAAAGATAATTATCCGTATCGTTCACGAACCTTAAATCCGGGTACGGATCATAAATGGTCGCGTCCAAGCCAGGGCCATAATAAGACACCACGTAGCTGTGGTTGGTACGCTCCGTAACCGGCAATCCCGTGTTTAAGACGGCGCGAAACAGCGTGGTCGCGACTTGGCACAAACCGCCACCCAATTCCTTAATGCTTTTATCATCTTTAATGACATATTCGGCCACAAAGCCCTCTTCCACGCTTGTCGTACCGATAGCGGCGACGGCCGAAAATTCTTCACCGGGCGCGATCAATATGCCGGTAAGTTTACCGATGCCGTTTTCGATGTTGTGCCGACGGTCGGCGGAGCTGCCGGTAAAATTAGTCCTAGCGGTCCCTACCAGGTCTTTGATAGCGTGTTCATCGAGCGTCGCCTGGGTAATCCGGGGCGCGGTTTCGGAAATTTCCACCGGCACCTCAATGGCACCCGGAGTAATAAAGATGCCGGGTGAGGCGGCGACGGAGGCCAAGGCCAAATATAGATTGCCGTTGGCGGCAAATGACCGGCTGATTTCCGGAATAATTTTTTCAACTTTACCGGCCGTACGTTTAACGTCCACCACATTACCGGATCTTCCGGGCACAACCTCCGTTAAACGCCCATCCCGCATTTCAAAGCGGCTATTCCTGGGAGGATCGTCAATCAAGGGAGCCACGGTCTTCGCCAAGAAACCCGCTAATTTATCGCCATCCACGCCGATACCGCCATCGCTTTTCAAGGTTAGCCAGGTCACGAGTTTCGAACCGGAAACATTCCACTTATTGCCACGGTATTCAAAAACCAAATTGGTGTCGCGGGCCAATTCTTTAATTAATGGCAGAAATGGCTCCAGGCCTTTTTTGGTAGCCAAAGGCGCATTGCGTTTGGCCTGAAATTTTTCCGGCTCGCCGTCCAAACGCGTTAATTTATCGGCGAAGATATTAATCACGCCGTCCAAATCCATATTTTCACCGATTTTTTCGGTAGAAATGGAAACAATACCGCTACGCGTTATAAATTGAGCCGGCACGGTCTCCTTAAAAAAATCTTTAAGCTCGCGGGTAAGCAAGGACCTCACGGCGCTACCCCTGGGCACAGCTTCAAAATTAAAATTTTTACTGAACATCAAACCCAATTTTTCCCCGAATCGCCCAAACCAGGAACCTTCGCGGCCCCAGCCATAAGCATCCTTAACGGTTTTTTCCCAATCACCGAGCGCGAAATATTCCACCGAGATATCGGACGAAAGACCATTGATGGAAACCGGAATCCAAACTTCACGTTTTCCGCGCTCGCCTTCAAATATCAGGCGCAAGCCGTCTTTGGATAATTTGTCAGCTTTCTCCCCGAAATACGCGGCCACCTCTTCATACGTGCGGCCGCCCATATCAACGCCCCCGATGGCAACGCCGGGATAAAACTTATCACTATAGGCGGTCTTAAACCAAAACCCAAATATGACGGCAATAGCGACCAAGACCAATAAAATAAATATGAAAATCTTGCCCGGCTTCATATACCTCCATTATATATACTATGCTGAAAATTCAAAATGAAGTCGGCGTTTCGGCTCATTAGACGCCTATCGATAAAAATTCAGATTTCCGGCGTTTCGTAGATAGGCACAATTTCCAATTCGCCTTTTTGCGGGGTGCGAATGATGTCAACGACCTTGCCGAACAGTTTAAAATCCCGGCGTAAAATAATGGGCTTATAACTTGGATCGGATGAAACCGGATTCAAAATAACGGCATTATTGGCCAAAGTAAGTTTTTTTATCACCGCGAAATTATCGATGACGGCGACAATAATATCGTTATCACGCAAATCTTCCGTGACTTCCACTAAAACATGGTCGCCGTCGCGCACCCCGGCTTCATCCATAGAATTGCCGATGGCGCGGATGCTGACCATCTTATCTTTGGCCCGACCGGCCAAAAGCGCCTTGTCCACGCAAATAAAATCGCCAAAAGATTGTTCGGCAAAAATACTCATTTGGTCACAGCCAGCGGAAGCGATGACCGGAATGTTCACCTTACCAATCTCAAAACTACGCTTGGAATTAATTAACTCTATGCCCCGATTCTTATATCGCCACCGATGAATCAACCCCTTATCTTCCAAACTTTCCAGGTATTGCGTGACCGATCGCGGCGAAGAAAGCTTCATGACCCTTGCCATCTCGGAGACCGTCGGCGCCCGGCCGTGCTTCCCGATATACAGCTTGAGTAATTCATAGAATTTTTTTTGATTTGCCGTGAGTTGTGAAATGATTTTTTCCATCAATGTATAATCAAATGACTAATACATACATCCTACCATGTCCCATATATACATTATATACATGCCTGTGGATAAGCTAAAAACATAAAATTGCCATTCTTGTAAACATCCTCCTGGAATGTTATACAAACAAACGATCTTGTCCGGCCAGAATGGGTCGGATTTTATTTATGCTTATAACTTTTTCCACTCCCTAATACTTTAAATTGTCGCTCAAAAATTTAAGAGTTTTAGCCCAAGCATCACGAGTTTCGGCCGGCGCGTAATTAGCGCCGGTAGGGTTCGCAAACGCATGGCCCATGCCCGGATAGATATAAACAGAATTTACCACGCCGGAGGCATCAAGCGCCGCGTCAAAGTCACGGACTGTTTCCACTTTCACGGATTGATCCGCCCCGCCAAAAATACCCAGGACAGGCCACTTGATGCTTTTCAGCTTCTCCGCGTCCGTCACCAAATTGCCATAGTAAATAACTGTTGCCGATAAATCCTCACCGGAGAGCGCGAGCTGCATGGATTGACCCCCGCCAAAACACCAACCCAATGAGCCAATGCGCGTCGCATTTTGCGAGCGCAGATAAACAAGGGCGGTTTTTAAATTTTGGAGCGCCTCCGCTTGATTAAGCCCCGCGACCTGCGCATGGGCATCGTCCGGAGTCCCGGCCACCTTGCCAAACAAATCCACGGCTAAAACTTTATAGCCATCTTTGGCCAATTCGCGGGCCATATCTTTTATATTATCGTTTAAGCCCCACCATTCGTGGATCATCACGATCCCGGGATAATCTCCGGCTTGACCCGGCTCGGCATAAAATCCCTTGGTATTTTCAAAATAATTAACTTCTTTCTCATCTATGGCCACTATGGGCACGGCTTCATTTTTAGGCACAGCCAAATCTTCATCAGAATCATCCGATGGTAAAAAATAAATACTCGCGCCTAAAAGAATGGCGACGACCAGCACCGGGATAATCGTTAAAATATTTTTCATGGCAATTCCAGCTGACGTCGATTTTCTATTTTTTGATCTGCTTCCAAAGCCAGAGACCTACCAAAACCAAATCAGCAACAATGATCAACCAAGTTAAAAAACCGAACAGCCCGAGACCACCCATCATGCTATATCCACTGTATCCATATAGATATCTCATCATATATTTTTAATAAATAATTTAATAATGATGTCTATGCCATTCTTCCGCCGCGGCATCCGACCTGGCGCGATGCGCGACGCCATCTTCATAATTATAGCACACATAAAACAAAGACCGGTCCGATATACATCGGACCGGTCTTTGTTCTTTAGTTTAAGCGCGAGCCACGTTAACCGCGGCCGGGCCTTTTTCGCTTTCCGAGATTTCAAAGGTCACGACATCGCCGACTTTAAGTTCGTCGAAAGTCACACCTTTCAAATCCTTGGAATGGAAGAAGAGATCCTTCGCTTCGCCTTCGCGAGCGATGAAACCAAATCCCCTAGGAGTAAGCGTTTTGATAGTTCCTTGCATATAAGTAAGTTTGTTTGATATTCGGCCTAGAAGTTCGACCTGCCTATATTCTAAGCATATTTATATTATACCATACTCGGTACTTATTTGTCAATACCGGCCAAGCTGGCATAAAAAGGCCTTAAATACTCGTTTTTACGCACTATTCAATTTTGAGTTCCCTGATCTTTTTACCGGACTTTTTAAGGCCCGCGGCCTTGGCTTCACGCTCCTCCTTGCTCCAGAGATAAACTTTGCCGCTCTTAGCTTTTTCCAAAGCCATTGCGATATCACTATAAACGCTTTCAACCTTGGCCCTATATTCGGCGCCTTCTTCTTTTGACATATCCACAAAATACTGCGGGCGGAGATATTGATCATAAATACCGCGGATCAACCTTAGAACCTCATTTGTATCCGAAACGGCATGATCGGGCAAGAATTTGACCATAAAATGCTCCGGACTCGGGTCTTCGTCCGTTTCAGACGGCGGCGCCTTATATGGCACTTCTTCAAAATGACCGGTTTTGCCGTTCTCAAAATAAACCCTTTTCCGCCCAAATTTATTAAGGGAACCTTCTACGGCGGGATCGGTCTCGCCCACGATGGCCCTGAGCTCAACTTTATCATCTTTAACTTCATTCAAAGCGGCTTCATATGCCATCTTATAAAGCTCAGTGCCGATACCCTTGTTCTGATGTGATTCATCAATAGCCACATACCAAACGAGCAACTCGGCCATTTCACCCTCATTCTCGAGGTTTTTCAGTTTAGAAAGTTGGGTATTCATAATTGCCACAATCTTATTTTCCTGATTGCGTATAGCTAAAAATTTACCCAAATTTTCCCGGATAGCGGTCGCATAATCATTAACGCTGTCATTTTCCTCTTCTTCGAAAAATTGGCCCATGAACTTGCGGATTTCCGAAGCGATCTTCCTGGTTTCTTTCGGTTCTTTGTGAACTATTTTTTGGAGTTCAAATTTTTCTCCGGATTCAGCAATCATAAATATACGATCCCCTTCTTTTTTGTATCCGAAATGAGAAAGATCTTTCAATTCACCTATTATGCGTTCCATGGCCTCCCAAGAACGTACCGCCGGATTTTCTTGCTCTTTTTCAATTCACGGCATGCTTTCGAATTTGGGCATATTATTTGCTGGATTTAATTTATAATTTTTGCAATATCTCAAAGCGTCCACGGGCTACACAATAAAACTTTTACTATAGCCGAATACTAACATATTCTACTACTCGGCGACAGGAGATTTTTGGCTGAATTTCAAGTTTTTTAAAGCGGCGATTTCTTGCGAGGTCAAAGTACGGCTCGCGCCGGGACCAAGGCCTTTTAGCGTTATATTGCCAATCCGGACGCGCACCAGACGCTCAATAGTTAAACGCAAAAAATCAGTCATCCTTCTGATTTGGTGATTACGCCCTTCACGGATAATAAGTGAAAATTTATGGTCGCCTAAAATCCCGGCTTCGGCAGGAAGCGTTTTCTGCCCATCAAGCACAATACCCTCTGCCATTTTTCTAATATGCGACGGCAAGATTTTTTCCCGCACGGTCACAATATATTCTTTGGGGACCAAGTGATCACTGCCCGTTACGGCGGAGGTTATAACTCGGTCGTTTGAAAACAAAAGCAAACCCTCGCTTTCTTTATCCAAGCGGCCTACGATATGCAAATTTTTATATTGAGGAAAGGCCTCAAAAACAGTTTCCCCTTCGGCCGGATTCATTGAGCAGACAACGCCCCGCGGCTTATAAACCGCAACGGTTATTTTGGTTTGCGCCGCCTGTTTTTCCACCGTGCCGGCGGCCGGCAAAACTTCCACTTTGTCATTTTCCGGATCTATCAAAATACCGGTAGGCGGAACATTTTGGCCGTTCACGCGGATGCGTCCCTCGCGCATCGCCGCCTCGGCTTCCCGCCGGGACATAACCCCAATTTGCGAAAGATATTTTTGAATACGCATCATATTTATATCACGCACACGCTTACCGCCAAAATATAATCTATTCGCAGGATAAAATCAAGATTGCTGCTTGGACGCTTTACTAAAAACGTAAATATATAGAATCTCCAGTATGCCTAAGGTGTTCACGAGTAAAAGCGCCACAAACCAATGCACGCTGCCGACCCGAGCCGCTTTCCAAAGAGCCAAGCCCTTCCAGACCAGGGACCAGATCGCCGCCGCGAGCGCGAGCGGAATCATCCACAAATTGTGCAAAATAAATTGAGCCATAAACCCATCATACCACTCTCTGGTATTTTAGCGGACTTCCAAAATACGATATTCGCGCGGGCCTTTGGGGGTCTGGATACTGACCGTCTCCCCCGAGGAGCGGCCCATCAAAGCCGCACCCAGCGGTGAAACATGCGAAATCCGCCCCTCGCCGGGATTAGTTTCACGCGCTCCGAGAATCTGATAAATTTTTTGCCCGCCATCAACCTCCAAAACAACGGTGGAGCCCAGCTCAACCTTACCCGAAGCGCTGGGACCGGATTTAATGATGGAAATTCTTTTAAGTTGATCTTCGATTTCCGCTATCCGATAGTGAGCGCGGCGCAATCGCCCCTTGGCATCTTTGTATTCGGCATTGTCCGACCGGTCTCCGTAAGCGGCGGTGCGAGCGGCCTCCTCTATATATCCCGGCAGAGCCACCTTGAGGCGCGCGAATTCGGATTTCAATTCACGAAGGCCGGCTTCGGTTAAATATATCGGCCCGTCGTCGCGCTTCTTAAATTCTTCCGATTTCCGCCGCGGGATTTGCATATGATTATCTTATCATTTTCATCGCCAATCCTATAAATCCCTAAATTATGCTTGACTGGAAATCCGATATTTTATAAGCTACTCTCAGCTGCTAACGGTAAAAAACGTGGGAGAATTTGAGGAGAAGGCGCGTGTTAAAAACAGTGGCAAAAATCATGGGCGTGTTCTTGGTGTTCTTTTTCTTCGTGTCTCTGTACAATCTGGCTATCCTCTATGGCATGGAGTATATCGGTTTCGGACTGTCCACGGCGCAGGAATGGCAAAAACATGACTACGGCACTTCGTGGCGCGCCATCGGTTTGGGCGTTGCCAACATGGCGCTTTCACTGATCGGACTCTTAGCGGGAGTACTCACGGCACTCAAAGTTCTGGGACTCACAACCAAATCCGGCGCCGAGTAAAAAAACGGCGCTTTTTAATTTCCGAAATAAGTGTAGCATTTCGACTAAACACAGCACCCAACGCATGCCTCTAACCAACGGCTCAACGGAGGCGTCCGTTCCGCCGTTGCCCTATTTTATGATGATATAATGGACTTCCCGGCCAGTCGAGCCCACTTGGCGGATGAGGCCTTCTTTTTCCAATTCGTCGAGATACCGCGTGGCGGTCGCATCGGAGACGCCCAACAATTTCTGGACATCGTTATTATTTATTTGCCGAGCTTCGCGAAGCGCCGCCCATCGCCCCCGCTATTTTTTTCTTGCAGCCTCATTTTTAGCGCGTTCAACCATAAATCTCACCCCTTCGCTCATGTGCTCGTTTTCCAACCGGATATCGGGATGGTGTTCTTTGAAAATCCTGTAAATCTCATCGGCAAATGCCTGCCCGACAAGCGGAACATTTTCATAATCAAAAACCACGATCTTAAATTTTTCCAGTCCATGCAAAATTCTGCGCGCCTGCGAACGAGAAATGTGCACGCCGCCTGAAATATAAAGTTTTACGCGGATCTCGGTCTTGTCAAAGCCATAGTCACTGCTTTCGCCGATATTTGTATATTTTTTGAACACATCGTCTAAATGACGCGTGGAAGTTGTGTCAATCACAAAGCCAACATGTGTTCCGCGTTTGACCGCATGCGTGTCGCGAATAGCAATATCACCGGAGGGATTATTGATTTCAAGTACCCGGCCAAAACTACTCAAAACAAACTTATCACTTGATTTAGAGGTAAAAAATATACCTTCCCCGGAATGTGATTTGGGCATAGTTGTAGTTTTGCCTTTGAGCAAGTCCTGGATGGCTTCTATTTCTGACGCAAGTTTTTTCTTTTTCATAATATTGCGGAATACTCCAACACCGGCATCGTTCACGGCAAACAATAAAATTTCGTCTCGCACAGAAACAACGACGGAGATAGACTTTGAATCGGAATGTTCAATCGCATTATTGAACATTTCCGAAAAAGCGAAGGTGAAAATACTCCGCACATTTTCAACGAGTTTTTTTATTTGCGGTAACTTATCCTCAATCTCGAGAAGCACCTTGTGTTCTTCAAGAGATTCGTTGGCATACCGCTTTTTAAATACTGTCGGCAGAACTTCCGGGTGTCCTTCCATGTATTTCTTGGAAATATAAAAGGCGCCACGGGTACTACCGAGCTTCATTATTTTATCTTCCGCGACAAGACCGGAAACAACGATATTGATGTATTGGCGGGATACGCCGACTTTGGAGGCAATCTCCCGCGAGGTTATCCTGCCGCGCTCTTCAATAAGAGCAAGTATTTTATCCTTATTTTGCATATACAATCAATTGTAAAGCAATCAGTATTTAATTGTCAAGTGATTGTCAACCCCGAATCATTTGCCCAAATATAACCTCCGGATAGATGCTCTATTTGCCCATTCCCTCCTTCGCATATTCGCTATCACTACTAGCTGCGGCCGGCAGGCCTGCCTGCCTGGTAGACAGGCAGGTTTACCTAACTTCCGAAAAGTTAAGCAAATATTACTCTCTTGATTGCGGTCTCAAGTTTTTCCGGCTCATCCGTTCCGATCCGATAG
>CAYHSY010000008.1:0-22550 GCA_964359435.1 uncultured Candidatus Saccharibacteria bacterium | reverse complement strand
GGCGCAGGGCCCGCAAAAGCAATTTCGGAAGCAATGTTGCCGGATGCATCCTCTGCCGTAACCGCCACGCCCGCCGGATTACGCGCGGCCTCGGAAAAAAGCGTGGAAGCCAGAGGCAGATTATCGCTTGAGATACTTATAATTTTTCCGTCTTGAACTTTCACGAGGACTGCGAAGACTTCCTTGCCATCCGCGTCATAAACGGTAAAAGTATATTCCTGATTATCTTCGGTCAAAATCGTAATCGGCGGCACGTTGGGTCCCAAAGCATACCGACCCACAACCGACCCGCCCAAATTCCTCACCACCAATTCGCCATAGGCCGCCAAATTTTGCGGCTGGAAAATTATACTGCCCTTTTCCAAAATAAACATCGACTTTGACAAACCCAAGTCTCTGAATTTTTGAATATATTCAAATTTATCATCAAACTTCGGTCGGTCGAATTTTTCCAAACCATCGCCAAAATATTCAACCCCCGCTTTTTGAACATCCTCATCTTTAATTTCAATAGAAACGTTGGATGCCTTAATCCCAATATCAATCACCGGTTTAATTTTATCTTCCTCCAGAACGCTGAAAACAGCCGAATGCTCCTGGTTAGGATCAACCACCTCCGCCGTATGCTCACCCGACGCCAATCCGGGAGCTTCGGCCAAAATCGTCCTAGAATCAAGGACGGTCATCGGCACTTTCTCCCCATCTACAAATACGATCTCATATCCGTTAAAATTGTCACCGCGGAGTGTTAATTCCCCTGTTTTCTGATTATATTCCACAGGCGTATAGAGCGAGGATGCCACAAACGCCTCCTTTGTAACCGGATTCACCCGCGCCGCGCCGCCAGGTGCGGCTGCCGCACCCCTTCCAGGTCCGGCTAAAACCGGAAGTGTATCGGGGGTAATGGTGGTAGCACTAGATCCGCCGCCACTACTATTCACAGTCATTGTTGTATTAGTGGTACCCCCTCCATCCGTTAAAGCAACGGTTTTACCAGCCCCAGTACTTGCCCCAACCGGCACAGTGAATACGGCCTCAGTAAAATTACAGGATATCGCCACGCCAGCTGCCACCCCATCAATAACGCTAGTTGGAGCAACTCCAGCAACACAGTTATATGTTGTACCCGCAGTAATAGTACACGTGGTTGATCCCCCAACGGCAGCGGCACTGCAAGATATAGTGCCGCCACCCAGAGCCGAAACCTTTTCCTTATACCAAAACACCCCTCCCGCCAACATAATAGCCAAAATCGGCAGGATATAAGTTATTGTAATCTTAAAATGACGTGAAAATAGCATAGAATTCGCCTTACTATAAATCATAACACAAATAAAAATCGCCCGAGCTGTTGATAACGCGGACGATTTTTATTATTTTAATATTTCCATTCTAAAGCGAATTATGGAGTGATGCCATACGGATTCGGCCCGTTACGAGCGCCGGTGCTAAAGCCGCTACCGCCGCTACCTCCAAAGCCGGTACCTTGACCGCCGCCGCCAAACTGCCCCGAGAAACCAAACCCGCCAGTCATCCCCTGTGACGCTGCTCGACTATAGACACCGCCTCCCACCCCGCCCCCCGTTAAACCGGTGCTACCACCACCGCCCCCAAAGACAGACCCACCCACCCCTCCACTTGCGGCTCCCGCACTCCTTGTAGGAGACAAGTTGACGGGCGCTCGCCCGGCCGCGTCCTTGGTCCCGGGAGCAAAACTAACTTGCCCACTGGGCGAAACTGTCACGCCCGGACCAATTTGCCTGTCGGCTGGAGCCGTACTCCGAAGACCGGCTGAAGGAACGCCAAAAACGGAACCGGCAAAATCCTGGATAGCTTCAATGCCCCTCCTCACGGTGCCGGCCACCGCGCCCTCGTCTTCTATATCTATATAGTCATCCAAATTGAAATCAGCAAAATCCTCGGGGGCATAACCACCCAAACCGATGCCGCTTCTAAATTCGTCGGCCAACTCCGGCAGAAGCTCCACCGTCCCCTCCTCAACGGAAGCGGTATAAATCTCATCGCCATCTTCATTATATATAGCTATACGGAAATCATCCGGATCGCCGACCAGGGCCACGATGGCCTGGATATATTCGCCAAAATTCAACGGTTGGATCTCGAACACGTCAAAATCAATCTGCGCGGCCGAGCCCATAAGTTCTTCCACGGTCGCGCTCCCGCCCGGCAAAGAAATAAGCACGGTCCATTTTTCCGGTGAAGCGGCGATGTTTTGAAAAGTCAAAATATAGCGGTCACCCAAAGACCCGTTCAAGACCTGCGCTTCGCCTCCCCCGCCCCGAACTTGAGCTCCAACTCTCCCGACCCAACCCAAAAATAAAAGCGGGATGGCGATAAGAATTATTAGAAATCCTCGCGCTGATTTTGATACATCATAACTCATAATCTTGATTTCAGTATACCATAATCCGCCCCCGCAATGACTGTGGATAAACCGGCGATTGTTGACTTCCGGAGCCCGCCTTGCTATATTACATGTATCGCAAACGTACGCATCAACAATCAGATAACGGCGCCGGAACTCCGCGTCATTGGTGAAAATGGTGAAAACCTGAACATCATGAAACGCGAAGATGCCCTGGCGATGGCCAAAGATAAGGGCTTGGATTTAATTGAAATCTCGGCCAAGGCCGTGCCGCCCGTCGCGCGCATCATGAGCTTTGATAAATTCCGCTATCAGGAAGAAAAAAAGCGCAAAAAACAACGCGCCGCGGAAAGGAGCTCTACCGATTTCAAAAGAGTTCAGATCGGCTTCAAAACGGCCTTGAACGATTTGAATTTGAAAGCCAAAAAAGCCAATGAGTTCCTGGCCGAAGGCCATACGCTGGAAATCTTCCTGATGATGCGCGGACGCGAAAAGGCCAATCAAAACTTTGCCATGGAAAGAATCCGCGCCTTCTTTAAAATGCTCGCGCCCCATAAAATCATCATGACCCCGCGTTTCACCGGCAAAGGCATTAGCGCGCAAATCGTGAAACAATAAAATCTATGAGAAAAAGCGTCAGTAAAAGAATAAAAATAACGAAAACCGGCAAATTAATCCGCCGCCAAATGGCGCAGGATCATTTTAAAGCCAAACATCCGGGGAGCCGCACCCGTTCCAAACGAAAATCGCTGTCGGTAAAAAAAGTTGATACCAAGATGTTTATTAAATATTTAAGCGCCAAAAACTAACATGACACGCGTTAAACGCGGCATAGTCGCGCACAAAAAAAGGGAAAAGCGCCTCAAATGGACCAAGGGTTTCAAATGGGGCCGCAAATCCAAAGAGCGATTGGCTAAAGAAGCTCTGACGCATGCCTGGAGCCATGCTTTTCACGGCCGCAAAGAAAAGAAGCGTAATTTCCGCGCCTTATGGCAGGTAAAAATCGGCGCCGCCCTAGGCGACAACATGAGTTACAGCCGTTTCATCGCCACCCTTAAAGCCAAAAACATTAAAATAGACCGCAAGATCTTAGCCGACCTCGCCGAACACGAACCGAAAACTTTCGAAAAAATCGTCGAATCCACAAAGCAATAACCAAAATCCCCCTTATGGGGGATTTTGGTTATTGCGAAAATAAAGAGGGTATTAATACTGATCCGCCCGGAACGCCCTGATTGAATGATGGCGTTTGTTGCGAAGCTCGAAATGTCGGGATCATCGGTTGGATCAATCCCGTTGGCCGGACCGCATTGATAATCCCCAACTTACTTCGGATACCCGTGGTCGCAGGTAATAATTTATCGGGTAAAAATGATTTTTTTATTTTAGCGTACCCGCGCATAAGACCATCAACTTTAATAATCGGGTTATTTAATGGTTTATCGGAAGAAATAAAAAGGATTTGTTGTCCCGGCCCAACTTCCGCCACAAGCTCACCACCAACAATTCTCCCATCGCCGCTCACAATCCTTGACCCCATACCTACAGAAACCGATGCCTTCAAAGTTTTTTTACTATTATTGCTTATAACAACTTTATAATTTCTGAGATTCGTTGATCCGATATTTCTATTACTTTTATCTGCAATCGAAGCATATTTACCGTCACTTTCAACAACGCCGACTTTTTCCTCTTTCTCTTTAGAAGATAAACATTCGCAATCCCATTTACACATCAAAAGTACCCCGCAACTGACTATTGCCCCCTCCTCGCGCGGTTGTCTCAAGCATTGACTGTCGTCAACCTCATTTTCAACTTTACTATACCTGGCGCGACACAATGCCACCAAGTCTCCGCCACATTGTTGCTGATATTCTTGCTCTTTAGCATTCTTACCATCTTCGCCTCCGTTGGCTTCAAGACACTTATTATCATATTTTTCGGTATCTAAGCCACGTCCCTTTCTGGCATACCGGCATAATTTACTAGTAGCAAGATAATGAGAATCGGTCGCCTTCATATATTTTTGATCTGCATCCCAAGTAGTCGGCAATCCTTTATTTTTATCAATATGGTCGTCTATTTTCTTATCAATAACGGCAATCTCCGCCCGAGAAGCCCCTCTATTTTGTAATTGCGTCCGTTGGTTATCAAGCTCTAAATACTCATCCAATGATTCTTGTCTATTAAATTTCACCTCTTGGTCAAATTCTATGGCCTCATCCAGCTCCTTGCCGGCGCTTTGATAATCCCGATATTCTCCAGAATCACACGAAAAACGGGAGAATTCCACGCTCGGCTCCGCGGAGGTTGTCAAGATCTGTCCATATGCTAATTCTATAAACTTTGGCCAAATAAAAAGCCCTCCTAAAATATAAAAAGCGGTTAACCAAACCAGAGACAGTCTTAGACTATGCATTATTTTTGATTCTATTTGCTAAAATTACCCATTGAATTCAGTATGCTACGCAACAAAGAAGCCGGTGGTGGAGACAAGGCCGGGACGTTAATCGGTTTAATAAATTTATTGATTACCACCCCCTTATTCGACTGAAATGAAAAGTTGTTTGGAATAAAATCAATCTTCAGATCCAATGCGTTTTTTCCGGACAGCAAATTAACTGGCTGGTTAATAACGCGCCCATCCTCCGACCTCAATGTCAAAAAACCCGTGGCGGCCCTGGATGAATTTATAGTTATTTTATAATTTTTCTTGAGGGGCTGGCCCGTCTCGATTACGGGTATTTCATAAACTTTCTGCGGCAAAGGAGCGCCTTTCCTCAATCTCCTCACAGCCCTTTGCTTAACGGAAGCCCAATATCTCAAAGAGCCCATATTATCTAAGATATTTTTTACTTGTTCGTCATAGTTGTTGGGCGTCCTCGACGGATATTTTTTAACAATGCCCTAAGATCCGTCAGGTAATCGGATATGGATTCCAATAGACTCTCGAGTATCACCAAATTCCTATCCTCTTCGGTCAAATCGCCCTGGCTTTGCTTTCCATAAACCATCTCTCCATCCACCAAACCTATCGGAGGGTATAATTTTCTTGAAACGAACAAAGAGTTTATGTCGTTTAAGAATATTTTATTGATTTTAAATTCTATACTGTCATGGATGTTCGTCAAATCCGCCTTTTGCTGGGAAAGCCAGTCCAAAAATCCTTTGGACTGCAATAAAGCCGAAAAATCCTGCGATATGAACATCATGGTTGTCTGAAGCGACGCCATTATCAAAGGGTTGTATTTAATGAGCAGGTTATCGTTTAACAAAAAATCGTTCGGCGAACTCAACCCTTCTTTTTGAGCCGCCTCATACATATCCTTAATGCCTTTCACGTCTTCATTTATTTCAAACTTCCTAACCGCGCTTTGGGCGGCGACCACGACAACGTCAAAAATAAAACCCGGCAATATAAGAACAAAAATTAAAGACCGGACGATATTATATCTAAAAAACTCCCCCATATCCTGATAATAACAAAGTGCGCCGAACTCGGCATTGGCCGCGAGAAGCAAGCCAAGTCATTACGGTTGTGGAGAAATTGGGTGCGCCTTGGGCTCACGACTAAGTTGCTGTGGATTAGCGCCCTTCAAAAACCGGTGGGCGCGTTCCAGGATGCGAAACGTATCCGGGTGCTTGGTTAAAATCTTTTTGGCCTCCGAGATGGTGAACCACCCGTAGCCCTCGTGCTTGGATTCGATCTGGACCTGCGTCCTGGTTGTTTCCGCCAGATACAGAATAATGACGCGAAAAATCTTTTCCTTGTCATGCTGGAAAACAAATTTTTCAAACGCCTTAAATTGGGGCTGCATCTTCAAATCCTCTCGTTCCAGACCGGTCTCTTCCCGGATTTCCCGCAAGGCGGTCTCAAAACTCCGCTCCCCCATCTCGATTTTGCCCTTGGGAAAATTCCAGTAATTTTTGCCTTTATACAGAAGCAGATATTTCAAACCGACTTCTGTGCGACGAAAAATGATAATACCCGCCGAAACCGTTTTTTTCATGTTAAAACCTTACCATAAAATAAAAATCGGCACAAGATTTTGGAATCCTGGGCCGATCAATAGGCAATGCCGCTAACAAAATTAAGCCGGAATCTGAATATGACCGCGAATGCCGCAAACACGGCCATGGCTCCGAAAACAAGAGCAAACTTCACGAGATGCAAAGTCCAAAATCGCCAATCACGCATCATCTCCCTCCTTTGAGCATGCTAAGCATTTTTTCTACCGGCCACGCATTGATTATATCATCTTTAGCCGCCCAGCCCCGCCGCGCTTGCGCGACTCCAAATTCCAAAACGGAAAAATGCAAAACGGCGTGGGCATCGGAATCAATGGACATTTTGACCCCGGCCTCCACGCACTTTCGGATATATTCATCCCGCAAATCCAGCCGGTCAGGAAAGGCGTCAATTTCTAAAACCGTACCGGTGCGCTTGGCCGCGGCGATGATGGCATCCATATCAATTTCATAAGCCGGCCTCCGGTTAATCAACCGGCCGGTAGGATGAAAAAGAATATCCACATGCTTATTCTCCATGACCCTAATTATCCGCTCTGTCTGTTCTTTTTTAGGCAAATTAAAAAGTGAATGCACCGATGCCCCCACCACGTCCAATTTTTCCAGAACGCCGTCCGGCAAATCCATAGAACCATCTTTCAAAATATCGCACTCCGTCCCCTTTAGTATTCTAAATTCTTTATTGTTTATTTTTAATTTCTTATTTTCTCCGTCTATTTCTTCCCATTGTTTTTGTATTCTTTTCTCATCCAAGCCATGCGTCATGGCCAGACGTTTGGTGTGATCGGTGATAACAATATATTCGAGTCCCGCCTCGATAGCCGCCTTCGCCATTTCTTCTATAGAGTTGGAACCGTCTGTCCAATTAGTTTGAACCTGCAAATCGCCCCTCAAGTCGCCGTAATTAATAATTCCCGGTAATTTGTGAGCAGCCGCCGACAATAGCTCCCCCGTCATCTCGCGCATCTCCGGCGGAATATATTGAAGCCCTAATTTTCCATAGATCTCTTCTTCGGTTTTCCCCGCGACCTGCTTATCGTCCTGAAACAGGCCGTATTCATTCAATTTTAAACCTTTTTTAATCGCCAATTGACGCATATAAACATTATGATCTTTGGAACCCGTGAAATAAGCCAACGCCGCCCCATATGACTCCCGCGGCACTACCCGCAAATCCACATCCAACCCATTTTTAAGTTTAACCGCCGACTTGGTCTCTCCGTGCGCGGAAATATCAGCCACCTCCGGCATAGTGATAAAAAAATTCATCACCGGTTTCGGCTGTGAAGAAATCGCCAAAATATCCACGTCGCCGATAGTCTCCTTGCGGCGGCGGATAGAGCCGGCTACTTCCACGCGCTCAACATCTTTCAATTTTTCCAACCGTCCGATAATAATGCGCGTTATCGGCAGAGCTTCACCCAACATCATCCGCTCGCCCGCCAATCGCGTGAACCCAATGCCTTTCAGTATGTTTTCTTCGCTTTTTCTGCCAAACCCCTCCAAGACGGCAATTTTACCGGCCTTAGCCGCCTTTTCCAAATCAGCTACATTTTTAATCCCCAGCTCCCGATACAAAATTTTAATTTTACGGGGACCCAAACCCTCAATGGCCGAAAGCGCCGATAAATCCACCGGCGTTTTCTTCTTCAGTTGTTCATAATACTTGGAATGTCCCGTCCTAAGCAGCTCCTCGATTTTTTCCGCGATAGAAGCACCGACACCGGGAATTTTCTCCAGGGCCTGGAGTCCTCCTTTTCTATATATCTCACGCGCGTCTTCGCGGAAAACAGCCACCGCCTCCGCCGCCTTTTCATAAGCTCGCGGCTTGAAGGCCACCTCCTGCATTTCTAGATATTCACCTATTTCAGATAGGATTTTGGCAATTTCTTGATTAGACATATATATTGGTTACGCAATAAAAAGAAATGTCACCGCAGGGCACCTCGCAACAACGAGATTAATTTCGTATATCCGTATCAATTTAGTATTTTGTAGCTATTTAGCAAGATTCCTCGGCGTATGATCCTTAATCACAATGGGCCCTCCATCGGTCTTCTTCGGAAAAATCACGTTAGGTACAGAAAGCAAAACGGCCGCCGAGATAAATGAAAATATGCCGGCCAAAATAAACACGGCCGAATAACCCCACCACGTCACAACCACACCGCTCAATAAACCGGTAAAACCGATAGCGAGTCCCACGGACGTGGAATCCAACGACCAATCGAGCGAAGTGTGTTTTTTATCCAAGTGCCTGGAAAAAATTGCCGGCCAAGAAGCCACGTACATGCCAAAACCGGCGGCTTTAAGAACCTGAATCAAATACACATGCCAGACACGAGTCGCGAGCGATATGCTGATCGCTGAAAAACCGACCAGAATCAGCGCGGCAACTAAAGCATAAAAATCGTCTCTCTCCCCATCGGTCTTATCCAAATATACGGCGATCGGGACTTGTATAATTGACTTCAAAATCCAATAGATCGAAGTGGCTATGCCCACCGTTACCAAACTCGCTCCGGCAATCTCTTTGATTATGAAAATAGAAAAAATCGGGTCCACGAAACCCCAGCCGGCAAAAAGCGCGGTATCGGCTATGATGAACCTCTTGATAAACTGCGTAATCTTAACGTTAAAGTGTATATTTAGGCGCATATTAGTCATTATTAATTTTAGAAACAAACTCATTATCGGCAAATCCGACTTCGACCGAATTACCCCTGACTATTTCACGCCGCAGAATCTTTTCCGCCAACACGCTTTTTATTCTATCAGAAATTACGCTCCGGAGCGGACGGGCGCCGAAAACCGGATCATAACCCAACCGCGCCGCCACCGAGATCGCCTCCTCGCTGAAGCGCAAAACAATGCCCTGCTCGCCGGCAATTTCCGCCAATTTTTTAAGCTCGAGTATCGTTATGGCTCTTATATGCTCCGGCGTGAGAGGTTTAAAAACCACAATAGCCGAAAACCGGTTCAAAAGTTCCGGCTTCAGAATACCGGTCAAACGTTTTTTTAAATCCTCATTTATCTGCGCAAAAGGAACACCGTCCCGCAAAGAAGATATTATGAATTCCGAACCGGCGTTGGAGGTCGCGATGATTATGGCGTCATTAAAATTAACCGCCCGTCCCAGACCGTCGGTCAGCCGCCCATCATCAAAAACCGACAAAAATAAATTCAAAACCTCCGGATTGGCTTTCTCGAATTCATCCAAAAGAATTAAAGAAAAAGGGCGCTCGCGCACGGCTTCCGTCAAGGCACCGGGAATATTGCCATCCGGAGAACCGATAAAACGCGCGATACTTCCCTCATCCCGAAACTCGGACATATCAAAACGGATCATGGCATCGCGGGAACCGAATTGGATTTCCGCCAGAATCTTGGAAAGCTCGGTCTTGCCGACCCCGGTCGGACCTACAAATAGATACGCGCCAACCGGTCCGCCGCGGCGCGTAAGCCCGCTCCGATATTCACGCAAAGACCGCGCGACCAATGAAACCGCTTCTTCTTGGTCAATCAATCGCTCGTGAATCGCCTGCTCCAAATTCAAAAGCGTTTCCGCCTCGTCCATTCCCGCCTCCCCGATCGGCGCCTTAATCTTCCGTTCGGCGATTCTAACTATGTCCTCGGCTTTTAACGCCGCGGCCGAATGTTCTTCGGCATCGGCCAAGGCCTCCTTCAGCAACGCTTCGGCGCTCCCGGGAAGAAGCCGATCCCGCGAATAACGCTTAGCAACTTTCACGGCTTTCTTGATAGCCGAAAGCGTAATTAATATCTTATACTCACGCTCCAAAATCACACCAATGTAGGACAAAAGCCGGATTGCCTCTTCTTCGCTGATCTCCGACACTTTTATTGTTTCAAAACCGGACATAAAATCGCTGCGCTTCTCTAAAAACCCGACAAATTCACGCGGATAAGATGTACCGATAACCGAAAAAGCATCGCCCAAAATGGCCGGCAGTAAAATATCGGCCACACTCAACTCCCCCACCCCGGCCGTTTTAAAAATATCGTGGATATTCGGGATATAAAGCAGCACGTTGCCGGCGTTGACGATTTCTTCCACGATCGCCTCCGCCCTCCGGCGCAATTCCGGAGCATCCGCGCCGGCGGCCAATACTCCGGTATTAAGCTCAACCAGTCGCTTGTCGAATAGCGGCCCCGGCACCCGGTCTTTGACAATCCTAAAAGCCAGGTGAGCCACGATGGCTTCCTTACCGGCTCCCTCCTCGCCCAGAAGTAAAGCATTCGCGTGGCCGGGCCTTGCCAAAACATCGGTCAAATGTTCGTATTCATCCAAATGCCCTATCAAAAAACCGACGGACTCGAGCCGTGCCAAATCAGTCAAATCGCGTGAAAATTGATCCAGTGTGGGCGTAGGTCTTGCTGTCCAAGCCCGGTTCATAACCCTGTGTCTCACGCGATACGGTCCATGTGCGATGCCGGTCAACGTAGCCGGTATCCGGCGGAGACCGCGCAGTTTTCTGGCGGAGCCATCCATTAAAAGAACATGCTCGAAATCGTCGGGCGCGATACCGAATAAATCCAAAACTTTCCTAATTTCCGGATCATCCAAAAGCCCTAAAGCCGCCAAAATGTTGGCGGGCGTGATAGCGAAACCCTGCGTTCTCAGGGCCACCTCCCACGCCGTAATCATTAATTTCTCGATAGCCGGTAAAATATCCCTGACCTCGAGGGTAGCCCGCCCACGCTCCAAATGCTCGCTGACTTTCGCCGCCAGCTCTCCGATCGGCGCCTCCAGACGCGCGAAAGCCGCCGTCGCTTCATTCTGTCCCAATAGCCGCTCAAAAATATGCAAATAGATATCGCCGCCCAGCGCCTTATGCCGCCCCAAAGCCACGACGAGCATTGCTCTCGCCGAGGGAGTCGTGTATGATGCTATGTTGACGCTCCCATGAGGAGGCCGCACAAGATTACGCTCGGCATCACCGACATGCAACAACCTATCCGCTAAAAACAAAACCATCAAAGCCCCAAAACTCCGCAGCCAGCTTATGTCGGACAGCGACAAAGCCAAAGAACCGGCCACCACAACGGCGTAGCCGGAATACACCATAAAACGCACCAGAAACCGTCCGGTGCCGCCCATCCTAAGCATTGGGTCATCAAAATATAATTCTTTAATTTCTGACATAGATTCTTACTGGTAACCTATCGCCCAAAACCCATTTCCCATTCTTATGAATAAATAATTTGCAACACGAAATATAATGGGATAACCGCCCAAACCAAATAAAGCAAGAAGAATAAGGCCGCCACCGCAAAATAAATAACGCTGCCGGAAAACACCCGCAGCGACCGCAAGAATACCCCTAAAATTCTGCCCAAGACCGTATAATCTTGATATAGAGGAATCAGAAAATAACGCGCATTCACCCGCACGGCGAAAAATGCGTCAAGGCGTTCCAAAACGCGCACCGCCCATCCGCCAATACGCCAAAAACTATGGCCGTACCAATGCGCGAAAAATTGCGCTATCCGATAAAAAAATCTATCCAAAAGAAAAGCGGCGGCCGTGAACATGTCTTCATTCTAACGCAATTGCACTACCGAGTAAAAATAGGTTGATTTGAAACGCCGCTGGGGGCAAGAGATGGAACAGCCACAACACTCGGCGCGAGTACCGACGGCGTCCTTATAAAAGGCGATGGCCGCGTGACGGTCGGAGATGGCCGGACGGAAGGGAGCGACGAGGGACGACTGAAACCGGATGAAGGCCCCCGAAAAGTCGCGGGAACGGCCGGTCCGGCACCCATCAAACTTTTCTCCGTGAAAACCCGGCCGTCAGTCGCGATGAAATTAAATTTGAAACCGGGCGCGCTCTGACCGGAAATTACCTTAGCCACCACATTCTTGCCCGGCTTCAAGGATACTGCCCCGCTAAACACAGCGACCCCCGATCCGGTTGAAACCTCCAAATAACCCCTGATATCCGTGCCGAGATTATTATTAATAACCGCCTCATAGGACTTCTTTTCTTTTACTTTCGTATTCTGGTCCGGAGGAATAGTCCATTGTTTCTGCGGCAAATCTTCGTCAAAGCGCTGTTGCCGCACCGCGTCTTGTTTGATGCGTAAAAAAGCCACGGCATGGCTCAAATCACGCACCGCGTCATCCAATAATTTTTTAAATGAGTTCATTCGCTCATCGGATCCCCTATAAGGATTCGAGGGAGATAATTTAATAAATTTTTCAATAACGCCGCCAACCCTGGATAATATGTCGGTCATGGAATCACCCAGTAAACTTATAAGACCAACCAGGGCGGCGTCCTCATCATTAAAATCCTTCTCCGTGGGGTACGTGTATACGCCAACCCCAGGTATACCTGAAAAATCGTTGGGATATAATTCGTGATGACGATTATTAATCTGTTCATAGACGCTGCCTATGATTGTCCCCACGCCCGCCTTGAACAAATTTTGCACATTCAGTAAATCCGGATAAGATTGAGAAATCCAATTATTAAAATCCGTATCCTGATATAAATCCTGTATACTCAACAAAGCATTAAAGATTATATAGACAATTTCATCCAACATCATAGGGTCATACTTGATCAAAAACGAAGGGTCTTTGAGTGCGTCTATTAAAGTTTTATTTTCTTTGGCTAGAGCGTCTTTAAAATCACGGATGCCCTCCCAGTCAGGATTTAAAGTTCTGCCGGCCTCTCCATCACTTAACCCGTGCTTATATTCATATGGTTGTTTAAGCGGTGAAAACGCGGCAGGAAAATAACTCCCTTGGGCCAAAACCCCCGGCGCGCCGGACATCAATATCGCAACCGGAAGCACAGCCGCGGCCACGGCTTTAAGATATCCTGTCATATTTTAATATTAACATTTTTAGAACAACAAATTGCTGGATTTATGAAAAGTCCTTTCATGGTCCTCGAAAATCTTGATCAGACCGTATTCCCCATCATAGCCCGGACGGATTTTCAACTTGCTCTCGCGTACGCGGCGCACACCCTCGGCAATCAATCCGGATGTCGCCAAAGCCAATTTGGCGATAGGCACCTCCGTCAAAACCGCGAGCTCCGAACCAAAAGTCGCGATTAACTTTTCGTATTGTTTTATAACCGACTTGGTTTTCGGCCCCAAATCCAGGGCCTCGCCGATAATCTCATCCAACGTCACCAAATTGCGGTAAGGTAACGTCAATTTCTTTGCCTCCGGCTCCGACCGGTCGGATAAATCATCAACGCGCGACAAAACGCCCACCGTTACCGGCGCGCCGCAGCCGGAACAGATGCCTTTGTATTTTTTTGTTTCCCTTGGCTTCCATGAAACACCGCACAGCCGGTGACCGTCGTAATGATATTTTCCCTCCTCCGGAAAAAACTCGATGGTCTCCAAAAATCGGGAAGTTTTTCCTCCCCCTTTCAAAGGGGGAGGACTAAGGTGGGGGATATTCTTTTCTGGTATCCCAGCTCGAATCGCCTCCATTATTCCGTCGTACGACAACTCGCATTCCAACACATTCGCTTCCCGTCCGATCCTCTGTAAACTATGGGAATCGGAATTAGAAATAAGAGCTATATTATCAAGCATGGAAACCCGCCGGTTCATCAACGGATCGGAAGAAAGCCCTGTTTCAATCGCAAAAATATACTTGGCATAATCGCCGAAACATTCGTCCAAACTGTTGAAACCGGACATTGAACCGAAAACTGAAAACCATGGCGTCCAGGCATGTGCCGGCACAACCGCCGCGCGACTGTCGGCCTCCAGCACAATTTTCATCAAATACTCCGAATCCAATCCCAAAATCGGCCGCCCGTCTGATTTTAAATTGCCCACCCGGCCCAGTTCCTTATTTATTTTTTTAGCCGTTTCAAAAGATGGGACAAAAATTAAATTATGAACTCGCCGCGTTTTACCGCCGCGGGAATAAATGCCGGAAATCTCCACGGTCAGCATAAACCGCGTTTCCGGAATAGTATTCTTGATGGTCTTTTTCTTGAATTCTTTTTTAACTCTGAATAAACCCGCCTCCGCTGGTTCCAATTTTTCCTCCAGTTCTTTGATCCACGCAGGATGAGTAAAATCCCCCGTCCCCATAACAGTTATGCCCTTATTGTCGGCCCACGCATCCAAATTCTCTGGTATCATCTCTCGCGACACCGCGCGGGAATATTTGGAATGGATATGTAAATCCGCGACAATTCTCATCATTCCAGTATGCTTGCCCCATGTTAACGAGTCAACGAGTTAATATGAAATCGTTGCGATCCGCCAACCGGCAGAGGAGATCTTTTATTATAAATTACTCTTATGTTCCCATCCACGCAAAACTTACCGGTTAAAACCGAATATCCGACCAAAATAAAAACTGGCTTGCCTAGGCCAGTTGAATCGCTATGAAGGACTTGTCATCATCCAGGTTAGCCGCGCGCCCCGCAAGTCGGCTTAGGGCATCACCAATGTACTTATCTATTTCAGACAGCGCCAGTTCCCCGACGCTCTCACTCAACAATACCGCTTTTGCCGCTGCCTCCCTGAAACTACTTTCGAAAACAAACGGAAGGATACCATCGGAAAACAGAATAGCCGTATCGCCTGGCAACAATCTCACGGAGCCGGTTTCCAGGTAATGCAAGGCCTCTGGCTCTCCTGTCAAAACACCGTAGGTCAAATGCCTTGTATCCGGCTTATTCCGCATATCCCTCCGCCACCAAAGCGTTCTCTCTTTTTTGGAGCTGAAACCGCACCCTTCCTTGAACCGCTCAAGCGGGGCGAGATTATTGGGGGTCAGATGGATCGGCTTAAGACTCTGGTTGAAAACCATCAACCCGCAGTCGCCGATATAACCATAATGAAGTCGGTTACCCGCTAAAACTCCCAGAATCCCGACACAACAAGCAAAATCTTTTTCAAGGTAATCCGTTGTCTCCTTCGTAATGCCATTTTCGTCATTGAAACGGCGTATCCAGACGTTTGCGTCCCTAAACGCTTTCCTTATTTCCGTTTCCGGTCTTACGCCTTGCATGCACCGGACGGCATACCCGCAGAAGATTGCCGCCACCCCGCTTGCCGGCGAAGGATCGGGATATTGATGCCCCTCCGGCAAAAACCGGGTAACGCCATCGGCTACCGCAAATCGCCCGCGGTCCCGCAAGGCGAGCAAGGCATCCTCGTTCGGCTTGCCTTTGGTGTTTGCCCGCTTGAATGCCAAAACACGGATGGCCATCTCAATCTCTCCCCAAAAACCAACCTGATAAAAACTACCTCAAATATAATCAAGTTAAATTTTTATGTCAATACCATGCCGGTCATCTTTTCGGTTTGTGCGCCCATGAAAACGCTTCGCTATTTCACTGCTCGGCCAAAATAAAATCCCCCAATGGGGGATTTTATTTTGTGCCCTCGTGAGGAATTGAACCTCAATCTTCTCCTTCGGAGGGAGACATCCTATCCGTTGAACTACGAGGGCAAACGAGGATAAATATATAAATTAGTAATTTATATATTTTCCGAGTGCCGCCCTCGCAAGCCATGCTTGCGAGGGCCGGACCCCATTATTATACCGATTATGAGCCACAACATCAACTGTCCGGCGTTCAGGGTCCAAAGATAATGGTCGAATAAACCCAAAATCAACAAAACCAGAAGCATTATCAATGAGATGCTTCGTCCCTCCAGGCGGGACTCAGGGGATGACGATTTTAAGTCATTAGAAATTAACAAACTAAATAAAAACGCAAAAAACACTGCGCCGGCAATTATGCCTGTTTCGGCAATGATTAGTAAGTACAAATTATGTATCGGTTGCCACATCCACACCTCATTCATGCCCAATTTTTGGTAAAGTCCATTTTTAACGGAATACAGAACCTGGTTGCCGAGCCCCACGCCCCAGGGTTTTTCTTTGATCAAATCCCGGGCCAAATCATTATATGCGAGACGCGCCGTGACAGCCGGCTCCGTTACCGACACTCCGGCCCTTACAAAAACTAAATCGCGGATAGGAGCGATGGCTAATACCGCAGAAAAACTAAACATCAACAGCAATCCCAGCGCCCGCGACCGCCGCTCTCTATTCAAAAATCCCCAACCGGTAATCGCCAGCACGGAAAAAATCGCAACCAGCCAAGCGGCGCGCGAAAATGTCAGAACCAATCCAAAAGTTATACATGCTATGCCAAGCAATATAAAAATATTTTTTATTCGTAAATTCGTATCCTTTCGTGATTCGTGCGATAAAGCGAGACCGCACAAGCTCAAAAGCCCTATTACCAAAAACGCCCCCAGCACGTTTGGGTGCGGCAAAGTGCCATAAGCGCGTAAATATCTTCCGCCTTCCACGGCGATCTTGGCCACACCGGCCATCTCCGTGTTCAAAAACGATTCGCCTAAGAACCGTAACCCTAAACTTTTTTGGGCGACAAACTGAAAAAATCCGATGAACGCCTGAAAAACCGCCGAAAACCCCAACGCCACAAAAACATTACGCAAAGAAACAATGCCGTCACGCAACAATCGCGCGGAGACAAAAGCGAAAACAACAAGCATAGCCAGGCGCGCCAGTTGATAAACAGCCGACCATTTAGAAACGGCAAAAAAGACGGAGGTAGCGGATAATAGAATAAAAGCTGATAGCGCCCAAAACCCCCACCTTAATCCTCCCCCTCTTCGAGAGGGAGGAAACAAATCCCCTTCTTCCTCGTCCTTCTCCTGAAGGGGTAGGCGTAAGTAAGAGATCATCCAAAACAATACAGGCACCAATATTAATAAAACATCCGTCCCATAGAAGAAAACTGCTTCGTATTCATGGAAGCCCTCCGTAAACTGCCAAATCAACTTACGCGTTCCGAAAGGAATCGCAAAAACCAAAAAATAAAAAATTGGCGCGAGAAAACTTTGCATGATAATTTTGGTAATTACTCGGAAAACTCAACCGTCGCCTCCGCCACATCGGACGGCTCCGGCGCAAACCTGGCGCGAAACGATGCTGCCGGAAAAACATCGGCGATTTTCTTAGCCAACTTGTTGGCCGCCTGATTTTCCGTAAAGGTTATAAGCCAATCGCCTCCGGATTTTTTAATCTCAATCAACCGGTCCATTGGATCACGATCCTCGAGATAGGCGGCGAAGTTGCGTATAACGCCTTCTAATTCGTTGGCATCTTTGGCCGGAACATTTTTTATGGTAACCCTCCCCTCATATTGATGCCCGCCAATCAGCGAGCAAGCCGGACAAATCGCCGGCTTGGTCGGCGCGCCTTTTTCAAAAGAGACCTCTTCCGCTTTATTCAAGGCCTCCAAGTTTTCATGCCAATGTTTTTTGAAATAAACCGCCCCGCAACCCTTGCACAACAGAAGGCCCTTTTTACCCGGACCGAACTCCTCCGCCTCCGCGGCTGATTTTTTAGGCACAGGGACCTTAAACGGTCTGCCAAAAAGATTGGGCATATTTTTATCTTAACTCAAAATTTTAAAAATTTCGTTGCCCAAAGCCAACAAAAATACCGCGATCATAAAAGGCGCGGCAAAGACGGAACCGCGCGGCAAAAGCGAGCTTGAAGTTGTGAGTTGCTTATCAGCCCTCCGCCACATCCAAACTACAAAGATACCTTCCAAAGCCAAAAACACTCCGCCCACAAAACTCACCGATCGCAGAAATTGCTGAACTCCCAAAAAATAAAGGAGTAACGGAGTTGCTATGGTGACCGCCACGGCCGCCCCGGACGGAAAATTCAAATCATCACGCAAAATTTTACGCACATCAAACCCGACAACGGCGTAAGAGCTAATAAGCGACAAAAACCCTAAAATGCCGACGATGCCCATGAATGACTCGCCGACAGCGCCTCTTAAACCGGAAACGGCATCTTCTGAAACAGACGGTGAAAGCGCGATGACCCCCACAATAAACAAGGCATAAAAAAAGGCCGGCAGAAGCGTCCCCGCCCAGATGGCCCGCCTTAAAATCGCGGCCGATTCCGGCCGCTCACGAACGTAATCAACCAAGGCGGAGATGGCGACCCGGCCGGAAAGCGCGAAAAGAATCGGGGACAGGGGCAGCAACAACTCGTTAAAATTAAAAGTAAAATCAAACCAATCAATTTGACCAAGCTGCGGCGCTCCCAAACCAAAAATCGTAAAAATAATGGCCGCGATGCCGCCGGTGACCCAAAAATTGGCGGCCGCAAGCGATCTGGCGCTAAATAATATGCCGCACGAACCAACCAGCCAAAATAAAACCAAGTTAAAAATTGACTCGGTGTCTCCGCCGAGAAGTGCCGTAAAACTGACCGAAAGTATGAGATAAATCGTCAAAACCAGAAGCATCTCCACGACTGCCATGAAAATCGAGAGCGCGAACGCTCCTTCGCCTAAATACTCTTTAATATAACCCGGGAACCTATGCCGGTCGGGCGTCCGTAAAATCACATCCGCGTACATCAAGTGAATCAAAGAGTATATTACAGCCGCGAGCCCCAGATACGCGAAACCGGTAACCAAGCCGGCGGTCATAAAAACATAAGGCAAAGCAAAGACACCGGCCCCGATGATCGCCCCGGCCAACAAACCTGTCGGTAATAAAAAGTCTTTATATAAACTAATCATTGCCCTCTTCTTTATGCAGCTCAAAAGGCACTCGAGTCAGATATTTATATTCCAAAAACCACAAAACCAGAAATATCAGAAGCGTCAAAATAGTCGCGAACACGGCTAAAACATAAAGTTTATATCCCGCGGCCATGCCGATCGCGGCCGTTACCCACAGCCCGGCCGCGGTTGTAAGACCTCTAACTTTGGACTCTTTAAATACAATAAGACCCGCGCCCAAAAACCCGATGCCCACCACGATCTGCGAAGCTATGCGCGACGGATCAAAACCGGGACGACCCGCGTAATCGGCGAAAGCCACGACTGAAATAATAGTGAAAAGCGCCGAGCCCAAAGCAACCAACGCGAATGTGCGCATACCGGCGGTTTTATGCGCCAGACGCCGTTCCGCGCCGATAGAAGCGCCCAACAGCAAAGCGACTGATAACTGCTTCAGCAGCCCTAAGTTTTCCGGACTAAAAATAACCTCCATTAATTTATTGTTCGTAGATTTCGTCGCCTTCACGAACCTTTTTCTTCACCTTAAGCCCCACCTCTTGCCCGGCTGGAGCCAGGGTAATTTCTTTATGGTCAAACTGCATGGAATCCACCGTTTGAGAAAAATCCGTCGTAGCGCCCATAAAACGGATGACGGCGCCCAGAGCTACCGGCTTGGAAAACTTTACGATACCCACGGAGATATTGCCATAAAAATGCGTGACCGCGCCAATTTTTTTGCCCGTCGGCGCCTTGGCCGCCGCCTTGGCCTTCTTTGGCATAGATTTTTTAACCACGCGCTTTTTTGCTTTCTTAACGACTTTCCTAACCACCCTCTTTGATTTTTTAACCGTCTTCTTCGCAACCTTCTTTATTCTCTTAACATTTTTTTTCTTCATGTCTAAATTTTTTATATTTAAATTTTTACGACTAGCCGCGGACCCCTCCTCCGCCATTCCCATTCCTTTTTTTCTCTTCGCCTATTGCCCTTTCCACCATATCAAGCAAAGTCGGAATATCCTTGGAAAAAATGGTCTTACCCATGCCCCGATGGGATTTTTCCAATATATCACGGAGCATATCAGCCATGCCACCAGTACCCTCCAAAACGCCGCAGACCTTTTGGTCTTCAAACGCAATTGTAAATTCATTTAAAGTACCCATGCGGCCGCAAATTGTTATGACTGCGTCCGCCGAACGCGTGAGAAGTAAATTGCGCCCGGAGTATTCAAAGCCGGTATAAATAATCAGATCATGATAGTCAGTCGGCAAATGATAGGTCTTGAGGTGCGCCGCTTCAGAGGCCGCCGGCGACAACCCTATTACAATTCCGCCTGCGGATTTGGCTCCTTTCGCCGCCCAATAAGGAATACCAATAGTCGCACCCGTCACAAGCACCATGCCGCGTTTGGCAATTTCCCGCCCCAACTCTTCCGCTTTTTCCAAGGCATCCGGCGCGCAATGTCCGGTCTCCGCCGCTCCGGAAATACAAATCTTGTACTTCAAATGATGATACGGCAAAATCTGCGACGCAAGCGATGTTTTGATGTTATTTTTGATAGCCATTGTCTATAAATCATACCATAATTTTTAATTTCGACTTTTCAATTTCAAATTTGAAATTCTTCCCCTTTCCCGGGCACCACCGTCTCCATCGCCAACTCATCCCGCACCTTCTGTGCCAACGCGTCGGAGGCGCCGCTCTCGCCCTGCGTAATGAATAATTTCTTAACACTCTGCCGCAAAGGGAATAGCCAAGCCAAAAGTTGGGCCTGGTCCGCGTGCGCCGAATAACCCGGCACATTCCTAACCCTACAATTCACCGCCACCTCCTCGCCAAAAATCTTAACCGTTTTTTCGCCGTCCAAAATTTGCCTACCCAGAGTTCCATGCGCTTGGTAACCGATAAACAAAATCAAACTGTTTGGGTCAGAAAGATAACGCGACTCGTGGTGTAAAATACGCCCGCCGTTAGACATGCCGGAGCCGGCAATAATCACTTTCGGAGCCGGCACATCGTTGATGGACTTGGATTCTTCGGTTGTGAGCGTCATGCGAAGGCCCGGAAAATTAAAGATCGCGTCCCCGCCGGCAATCGCCGCGCGAGTCATGGCGTCGTAATAACTGGCATATTTTTTATACACCGCCGTAAGCTTGATGGCCAACGGGCTGTCGATAAAAATCGGAACCCGCGGGATCCTGCCCTGCTCCACCAAGCTATTTATTTCATAGAGCATCTCCTGCGTGCGTTCCATGGCAAAAGCCGGGATCATCAACACGCCTTTCATCTTGACCACGTCTTCTATCATATCTTCCAGCACCTCCTTACGCATGGGCGTTTCTTCGTGCAAACGATCGCCGTAGGTGGACTCCACCACGGCATAGTCCGTCTCGTGCAATTTTTCAGCATTGCCGATGATCGGCGCAGGGCTGTTCCCCAAATCACCGGAAAAAGCGATTTTTTTGCCTTCCGCCTCGATGACTATGATACCTGACCCCAAAATATGCCCGGCATTATAAAAAGTGATTTTGAAAGGCCCCTTCTCCAATGTTTTATGATATTCGATGCCCTGCCACAGACCCATCACGCCCGCTACTTCGTCCAGTCCATATAGCATCGGTTTTTTTAATTTTTTGGCATCCTGTGAAAGAACGTGCTCCGAATCGAACAGCATTTGTTCGGCAAAATCCCGCGTGGGGGGCGTGGAATAAATCTCTCCTCTAAATCCGTCTTTGTATAGTTTTGGCAATCGCCCCGTGTGGTCAATATGGGCATGAGTTATAAAAACCGCCGCGATCTCCGCCGGTTTGTAAGGAAATTTATCCCAGTTCATCCGTTCACAAAAATTACTGCCTTGCATCAAACCGCAGTCCACTAAAATCTTGGTATCGCCGGACTGGAGCAGATAATTCGCGCCCGTCACCATCCCCACCCCCCCATGGAAAGTAATTCGCATATACATCATTATGTCATTGCGAGGCCCTGCGAAGCAATCTCGGTATTTTTTATTCCTCCTTTGGAAAAGGAGGTGGCGAGCCCACGAGCCGGAGGATTTTTAGAAATCCCTCCCCGCCTGCGGCGGTACTCCCTTTTTACAAAGGGAGAATAAAATACCCCCGATCCAGCTATCTATTCTATTTATTATTTACTCTAGTATCATACGATCGTGGGATACTAGAGTAAATTTAATTGACGTGGTAAATTTTAACCTCTTTGGCCGCCACGCATCCCACCCTATACCATAAAACCTAGTTCCTAGTTCCTACCCCCAGAATTTGCTCCACCACCGCTCGTTCGTTCCAGGGCAGTTTCTTTCCACCGGCCATGCGGATGGACTGTTCACTCCCCTTGCCGGTCAAAACCACCGCGTCGCCTGGCGCGGCTATCGCGATGGCCTTGGCGATCGCCTCCCGCCGATCCAAAATCTTTTCATATTGTATCTCCCGCGCCGCCCCAAAGATGCCCTTTTCAATGTCTTCCAAAATTTGCATAGGCGGCTCGTCAAACGGGTCTTCATTGGTCAGAATAATTTCCTTGCAAAACTTCGCGGCAAC
>CAYHSY010000007.1:0-23015 GCA_964359435.1 uncultured Candidatus Saccharibacteria bacterium | reverse complement strand
GGAGTATTCTTACCAACAATAACATCAGTGTCCTAATAGAGGGTTGAATTCAGCCATACTCACTCCGATTATTATAGCAGATCAAAATAGTTTTGGCTATAATGGAAAATATGTATAAAAAAATCGACGAAGCGACCTTGGCCGCCGGCTGTTTCTGGGGCGTGGAAGAAGAATTTATGCACGTCCCCGGAGTACTTCAAACAGAAGTCGGCTACGCCGGCGGCCATACCCAAAACCCGACTTACGAAAACGTGCGCACGGACAAAACCGGCCACGCGGAATCCGTCCGCCTCACTTACGACCCAACGCAAGTTACATATGAAAAACTGCTGGAAGTTTTTTGGAACTTACACGATCCCACCACCCCCGGGAAACAGGGCCCAGATGTCGGCTCACAATATCGGTCGATGATTTTTTATCACACACCGGAGCAAAAACTGCTCGCCGAAAAATCAAAGACAGAACTGGAAAAATCCGGAAAATACCATGACCCGATTGTAACCGAAATTGTCCCAGCCAGCGCCTTCTACCGCGCGGAAGAATACCACCAGCAATACTTTCATAAAACTGGTCGCAAAACCTGCGGTATATAAAATTAAAAAGGCGCCGGAGGGTTGCCCCTCTAGCGCCTCGCGACTACCATCCTTTTAACTTCGAATGCCCACCACAGCCCGAAGGCGGTGAACCATGCGCCGAAATACGCGATGACCCCGGCCCACGCGTCAATCGCTTGCCAAGCGACCACGGAAAGCAGCAGTGACGACCAGGTTAGCTCTACGACCGATCTCGGACTCGGCCGCAAGTACACCGTTTCCAACCACCTGTTATGGTTGGGCCAAAGCTCCGCTGCTTCACGGGGCTCGGTGACCAGCACGCGCCATCCTACATCAAAAAAACCGTAGTGTTTTTTGGAGAACGGCCACAACCAGCCAATTCCGCCCCCGCCCAATCCGCGGGTATCGTGGAGATAGTGGATGAAGATACACGAGACCGCGACCACCGCCCAGAACACCCCGCCCAGGGAGTACCCGAGCAAGGCCGCGCACGGAATCCCAAAGACCGGCCGGTGCATCAGGGAATCGTGGTGATCTACCAAGGAACCCTTGACGCCTGCCAACTTGTGCAGAAAGTCAAAGTCCGGCGCCACACCCAGCAATGCCCCAAGGATGTAATGATACCACCGGAGTTCGTAGGGCCATATCGCGGCGATCAGCCACACGATGAAGACACCTATCACCCAATCCAAAGTTGCCGCGAACCCATTGGCCACCAAATACAAAACACGCATGACAATACCCCTCAAAGAGCCGCTTAATTCAACCCATTAATTATACCAGATTTAGGGTTATAAGTCAAATAAACCCTATTTCTGCAACTTGCTCAAATCCAACGTCTCATCAATCCTAATTTTCGCCACAAATTCCTTGGAGTGGCTCACCAGAATCATCGCGCCCTCAAACTTGTTCAAGGCCTCGGCAATGATCGGAATATGGCGGAAATTGATGTGGTTGGTTGGTTCATCCAAAACCAAAAGCCCTGGACGAAGCAAAGCCAATCGCGCAAAACTCAAGAGGCCCTTCTGGCCCTCGGACAACGCACCGACTTTAGTCCGCAACACGTCGTCCCCCAGCAAAAAATGGGCGGCGGTCGCGCGGAGCTCGGCATCCGTCCCTTCTTGCATCACTTCCGCCAGCGCCTTGTAAGCGATGATCTCCGGGTCTAAGCCGGAAAAATCTTGACGATAATAACCCAGCCGCAAGCCAGTTACCAAAGCGACCCCTTTAGCGCCCGCGGCAATGTGCTCCAAAAGAGTCGTCTTGCCGATGCCATTGGGGCCGGATATCAGCAAGCGCTGGCCCTTCTTCAAAATAATGTTAACTTTTTTGATGATCGGCTTGGCGTGCGCCATCAAGGTTACAGAGTTTATGGACACCACCGGTTCCGAAAAATCCTGGGTCTTGATGATAAAAGGCCGAATGGTCCTGTCTTCGCGCCGCTCATCCACCACCTCCGCCTCAAGTTCCTCAATTTTTTCACGCATTTTCCTGGCTACGTCGCGCATATGGCCGCCCTTCTGGGCGAAGAATCCGGCCTGTTCTTTACGATTGGCGATATCGCGTTCCAAGCGCACATTTTTCATGCGCTCGCGTTCAATCCGGGCAGAAATCTCCGCGACGACGTCTTTATAATTGCCCACATATTGCTCCACTTTTTTTAGAAAACTATCCAAATACAGAACCCCATGCGTAAAAGCATTCAAAAAATCGGCGTCGTGGGAGATGACAATGCAGGTCTTCGGGTATTCGATTAAAAACTTAGTCAAATGGTCAATGCCGGCCGCGTCCAAGTTGTTGGTGGGCTCGTCCAAGAGTAAAATATCAGGTGCCTGGATCAAGGCATAAGCCAACAACAATCGCGCCTGCTGTCCGCCGGAAAAAGTGGAGATTTTTCTATCCAACGGCGCGGTCAAATTCACAACCTCCAAAACTTTTTTAACGCGCGGCTCAATATTATAAACTTTTTTAGTAAAAGCGCTTTCAAAAAATTGCAAAACAGTTTTGCCGCGATCAGCATGCGCCATAGCTTGCTTAGCCATAGCAATGGTCTTTCCTTTTTCAATATTAATAGCGCCCTCTTCCGCCGCTAGTAAGCCGGAAATCAAATACAAAATCGTGCTCTTGCCGGCGCCATTTTGACCCATTAATGTGAGCTTTGCCCGTTCACGCACCACAAAACTCGCCTCATTCAAAATCGGCTTTTTATCTTCATAGGCAAACGAGACCTTATCAAACCTCAAAATGACATTGCCGTGGTCATATAAAGTTTTAGAGCCCGCAATGGTGGACATAATGACTAATCATATATATAATATAATAAACCAAATAATTTAGCAATATATGTTAATAGACGATGTAACTATTAAAGTTAGGGCTGGAAACGGCGGACGGGGCGCCGTGGCTTTTGATAAAAACAAAATGGCCATCGGACCGACAGGCGCCCGGGGCGGTAACGGGGGCAATATTTATCTGGAAAGCACCACCGACCTTTCAGCTCTTAATCGTTTTCGCAATAAAAAGGACTGGGGGGCAAAAGACGGCGAAGCCGGGCGCAGCCAATTCCGCGACGGCCATACCGGCGAGGACTTGATAATCAAAGTTCCGATTGGCACCGTAATCCATAATTTGGAAACCGGCCGCGACCAAGAAATCGTAGCTATAAATGAAAAGATCCTGGTAGCAAAAGGCGGTTTGGGCGGGCGCGGAAACTTTCATTTCCGTTCGCCAAAAAACACGAGTCCCACGCAGTTTGAACCGGGCACGAATGGCGAAGAATTTCATTTGCGGCTGGAGCTGAAACTCATAGCCGATGTGGGACTGATTGGCCTCCCAAATGTGGGTAAATCCAGTTTATTGAACGAAGTGACCCGCGCCCAAAGCAAAGTCGCTAATTATCCATTCACAACTCTTGAACCACACCTGGGTGTTTATTACGGTTTAATTCTGGCCGATATACCGGGACTGATTGAAGGCGCCTCAGGCGGCAAGGGCCTTGGCATCAAATTTCTTCGCCACATTGAACGCACGCGCATACTTTTCCATCTCATTTCCGCGGAAAGCGAAGACCCTAAAAAGGATTATAAAATTATCCGCGTTGAACTTAAAAAATACAAACCGGAGCTTCTAAAAAAAGATGAGTACGTATTTTTGACTAAAAGCGATATGGTGGCGGAGAAAACCTTAAACGCCCATCTGAAAGCTTTACGGATCGCCAAGTTAAAACCGGTGGCCATTTCCATCCACGATTTTCTAAGCATTGAAAAAGTCAAAAAACTTCTAAACGGACTGCTGGCGGATAAAAAATCCGTTTCGCAAAGTATATAAAATTAAAAAACCCGACCCAAAGAAAAGGTTAGGTTAGATATTGTTCCTTTGGCGGCATACCCCACAGCTTACGATGGATTTCGAGGAACAAAGCATCACGATGGAGAAACGCGATCAATGCGTCATGATCAGCAAATTGCAAATTGGCCGCGTAGAAAGTATTGGGATGATGTTCCACCGATCTTTGCGCTGCGCCCTCATCAACCGGTTCTATCCAAAATGATCCCTCGCCTTCCCTAAACGAGAACTGAAGCCATTGCCCGGTTTCTTGGCAATAAGCAATGGCCATTCTCTGACCGGGCCAAATGCAGACCAAAGTCATCATACGCCGACTCCATCAATCATTAGGATCACGGCCGACAAAACCGATGTCAGGACGAGTACTCGAAGCATCAGGCAAAAGGTCGTTCCTCTGAGCCGCGGCCTCCAGCACCGCTAAGCCGAGGTCCATGAAAAGACATACCAACCGATCAGAAGTCACGCCCCAACGCTCAGCCAGTAGCTTGAACCGATCCTGATACTCCTCCGGAAGCCCGTGGATCAACATAACTGGTCCTCCAACATGCTATGCTTTAATCAAATACGGCACTAAACCATGCTGAATATAATAACAAATTTTACTTTAATTGGTTTCGTCTTCCTGCTTTTTGGAATCGCGACCCTGGGCATCTTTCTGCCCATCTTGCCAGGCGTCATGCTCGGCTGGTTGGCCATTTTAATTTACGCCGCCTCCACGAATTTTACGGCCATGTCTTTAGGCACCGTTATCTGGCTTCTGGCACTCGCGCTCCTGACCGTTGCCATAGATTTCTTGGCACCCATGGTTGGCGCCAAACGCTTTAACGCTTCCGCTGCCGGCATAGCCGGAGCCGCCCTTGGCTTGGTTATAGGGTTAATAATTTTGGGCCCCATCGGCATCGTGGCCGGTCCTTTTTTAGGCGCGTTTTTGGGAGAACTTTTATCAGGCAAACATGAACGGCAGGCCGTTCATTCGGCCTTGGGAGCCATGCTCGGATTTCTGGCTGGCACGCTTATCAAACTTATTGCCGTTCTCATCATGCTCGGATTTTTTATAGCGGCGTTGATTTGACATTCTGATATCTAAAATTATCATGCTGACGCAAATTGGCATTCAAATAGCACGATCCTAAATTCCTGCTCTCTCGGAGATAACAGGATATAAAAAAATTATATGCGCAAATAACGAGTGATGGCGATACTGGAAGAAACTATCCCCAACCCCATGCCCAGCAGAAGCGTGTAGCCCAAAAGAGTCAAAGCATTGGCGTAAAAATAAGACAACAAGTTTAAACCGGGAATAAATATCATGACGTAGGACGCCGAAGCGTAAATGATCGGAAAGCTTAAAGCGAAAACCGCGATAGCGGCGACGACGCCGTAAAGCACCCCCTCCACTATATATGGCCCGCGGATATAAGAATTGGAAGCCCCGACCAAACGCATTACGCCGATTTCTTCACGGTTTGAATAAATCGCGAGCCGCACCGTGTTAAAAGTTACAATAACCGCGATTAAAGCCAGGGCCAGCGTAATCCCAATACCAAAAGCGTCGGCCGTATCTATGATTTTAATTAGGCGGTTAATAGCCAGTTGATTTTGACCAAAAGTTACCTTTTCCACTACCGTCTTGAATTGCTCGTTCTCCAAATAGGCGGCGATGGCGGAATATTCTTTAGGATCGCGCGCTTTGACATTCAAGGCCGCCGAAAGCGGATTGTCTCCCAACTCTGCCAACGCCTTACTGATGGTCGGGTCATCTTTATGCCGCTCCTTAAAAAGCTGCAGGGCTTTTTCGCGCGAGACATACTCAATCTCCTTAACTTCAGCCAATCCGCGCAAAGAACGTTCTATTTTCAAAATCTCATCCTCCGGCGCCGTCGCTTTAAAATAAGCGCTGATGTCTATCTTGTCTTCTATGGAAGCCAGGGCCGCGCTGGAAACAGTCTGAAAAATCACCAAACCCTGAAACACAGTCAAGGTCAGCGTCAAAACTACTATTGTCGCAACCGATAACAAGCCATTGCGATAAAAACTTTGGCAACCGTATTTAATTATGCGAAAAAGCGTGGTAATCATATTAAGATTTTTATTTTATATTTCAAGCTAACTTAATATATACCTGCCTATCTTCTCGTCGCGAACTATCCTGCCGCCATCCAGAGTTATAACCCGCCTCCCCAAATCGTTAACCACATCCTTACTGTGAGTGGCAAGAATCACGGTCGTACCCAATTCGTTAATTTTTACGAGCAGACGCAGGATATCCGCCTCGTTAATTGGGTCCAGGTTGCCGGTCGGCTCGTCGGCGACTATGACCGCTGGCCGATGAACCATGGCCCGGGCAATCGCAACGCGTTGTTTTTCTCCGCCGGAAAGCTCATGCGGAAAATTACCAGCTTTATCGGCCAAACCGACCATATCCAAAACTTTAGGCACCAAATCATCTATCTCGTCCTGGGCATGCCCGCCAACCTCGACGGCAAAAGCCACATTCTCATAGGCAGTCTTAGTCGGTAAAAGCCGAAAATCCTGGAAAATAACGCCAATCTGACGACGAAAATGAGGTAATTCATGATTTTTTAAACGGCTGACTTCGTATTCACCAACCACCACCCGGCCCTTGGTCGGTTTTTCTTCTCCTATTAAAAGTTTGATTATGGTGGATTTACCCACGCCAGATTTACCAACCAGCGAGACGAATTCCTTTGGTTCAATTTTAAAAGTTACATCTTCTAAGGTCGGCGATTGACCGGCAAAAATCTTGCTGACGTTGTGGAAGGCAATCATATATACACTTTACCACAAAATTGAAAAATGCAAAAGAAGGCCAAACTCATGCTATGTGCTGCGTGTCTTAGATTTCCAATTCCGCTTCTATAAATTTGTCTATATCCCCATCCAAAACTTTCTCCGGCATATGGCTTTCCACTTTAGTGCGATGGTCTTTAACCATATGGTAAGGATGCAGGACATAACTCCGGATCTGCTGACCCCATTCTGGCTTGACTTGCGTGCGAAGAGAGCCCAATTCTTTTTCGTGCCGCTCCTCCAAAAGCTTTATGAGCTTGGCTTTCAAAATTACCAACGCCTTTTCGCGGTTCATCTGCTGGTTGCGCTCGGCTTGCGACTCTGCCGCAATGCCGGTCGGGATGTGCACGATGCGCACCGCCGTTTCACGTTTATTGACATTCTGCCCGCCGGGCCCGCTGGAACGGGCGGTTTCCATCCTCAAGTCTTCCGCCGGAACCACAAAATTTTTATGCTCCACCTCCGGCAAATCCGGCACCACTTCCACCAACGCGAACGACGTGTGCCGCAACTGTTTGGAAGAAAACGGCGAAATACGCACCAACCGGTGCACGCCCTGTTCATACTTCAGCGTGCCATAAACAAACTCACCCCGGATTTCCAACGCGCGATCACCGGTCTGAATCGTCTTCCAGCCGCGGCGCGCCGCATACTTGCCATACATTTTAAAAAGCATAATAGCCCAGTCCTTGGCATCATCGCCGCCCACGCCGGCAAACACCTCCAAATGGGCGTTTAGTTTGTCATATTTCCCCGTGAGGGGTTTTAAGGGTGGGATTTCCATATTGTAGCCCGCGTCCCGTTAATCGAAACGGGGGGCAAAATTTGCTTTACAAATTTTGAGCCACCTCCGAGATTTGAACTCGGGACCTCTGCTTTACGAAAGCATTGCTCTACCGCTGAGCTAAGGTGGCAACAACCCTTACATTATCATTTTTACCCATAAAATGAAAGCCGGCTGCCACCTCTTGGTAGAGATAACAGCCGGCAGATCACAGCTTGACAATGGCGGTGCCGGGCGGGATTTTTAACAATCCGCCCGAACTCACCAACTCTCCGTGCTTGAGGAGCTGCTGAGTCGTGAGGTGCACGGAGCCCCCCAGAAGATCAAAGAAGAAGCTCGCGGAATCCATGGAGTCCCGAAAAATGTCGTAGACAATGCCCGGTTCCGTACCTCGGGCCATCGCCACCAAATCTCGCCGCTCCGTGAGAATGTGGATCCACTCATTCGGCCGATCCTTTAGCCGATAAATCGCCACAATCTCATGAAGGGCTCCTTCCATGTATCCGGGCCCAAGACCCGTAAGCTTGAAGTACTGCCCGATCTTAAACCGCCTTTTGGGCGGCTTTCCGCCACCATAGACCGTCATTGTACGACCAGAACCGGGGACACGTATCTTCTTGGGCTTCATCGGCAATACCTCCTCAAACCGAACAAATTGTGAATGTCCCGTCCTAATAGAGGGTTGAATTCAGCCATCCTGTCAATGCCAACGCTGATCAACTTTAGGATCCTATAGGCTTTTAAAGTTGATTGACAAATCGCTTAAAATATAAGAAAATTTAACCACTGTTGTTTGACAACCCATGTCCCCGTTTCCATAAGGAGCCAGTCGTGGAAAACCAAACCGCCCCCCAACCCGCGTCCCCCACAGCCACCGCCGCCACTCCCGTTGCGCCCGCCCCCGCCGAACCACAGCCGAAGGAAGAACTCCCTCGTTGGAATCTCTCCGATCTTTACTCCGGTCCGGATGACCCGCGCATTGAGACCGACTTGAAGTCAGCCGAAGATCTGGCTGACCAACTAGCCCTCTACAAAGGACGCCTGCATGAACCGGTGCAACTCATCTTGGCCTTGGGGTTTTACGAGGAAATCTCCCGTCTTATCCGTTGTGTCGGTACGTATGCCGGACTCATGTGCCAAATCGATCTCCGGAACGAAGTCCTGTCGGCGCTCGAAAAACGCGTCGAAGTCAGAGTGCGGGCAATCGGGAATCAAATCCGCTTTCTCGCCTTGGAAATCGGCGCCATGCCGGCAACAACCTTCCAAGGCCTTATGGACAAAAACCCGGGCCTCAAACAGTTCACTCACTGCCTCCAAAAAACCCGGGCCGCGCACGTCCATCGCCTAAGCGAAGGGGAAGAAAATCTCTCAGCGGACAAAGATCTGTCCGGCAAGAATGTTCTCGAGTCGTTGTTCGATATCGAATTCTCCGGATCAGATTTTCAGCTCCAGTTACCTAAACCCCGAATGGTCACCGAGAACGAAATCCGTGGCCTTCTAAGACATCCGGACCGCATCATGAGACAAGACGCGGCCGCCGGGCTCACTAAAGGCCTGGAAGAAAAAAAGAAGCGCCTTGGCCTGATCTTCCAGGGCATCTTGCGCGACTGCGCAACGGAAGACCAACATCGCGGCTACCAGGCACCCGAAGACCGCCGCAATATGAGCAATGAGTTGCGGGACGCAACTGTCGACGCCATGGTCAAAGCCGTGATCGCCAATTACGGGATCGTCGCCCGATACTTCCAAATGAAACAACAACTGCTGGGCTTCATCGATTTCTACGAATGGGATCGATATGCTCCATTAGCACTCAGAGTCGAAGCACCAATCTATTTCAAAGACACTCAACGAATCGTCACAGAAGTGTTCGAACAGTTCGACCCTGACTTCGGCAAAATCGTTCGGCAGGCCTGGAATTGGCTGGACGCCGAACCGCGCCCCGGGAAACGCAGCGGCGGCTTCTGTGCCAGCATAGCGCCCGGAGTGCACCCATGGGTTCTAGTAAACTTCCTGGGCAAAGTAGACGATATTACGACCATCGCCCACGAATTCGGCCATGCCGTCCACGCGGTTCTCTCCGGTGAAGCGGCCAAAAATATCAACGACTACCAACCGCCCGTCGCCATCGCCGAAATCGCGAGCATCTTCATGGAATCGCTGACTTTCGACACCCTGCTCGCGTCGCTGTCCACGAAAGATCGCCTCGCTATGCTGCTCCAAAGAATCGATGGCACACTCGCAACCGTTTTCCGCCAAGCCACCATGCACCGCTTCGAAGCGGAAACCCATCGCCTGCTCCGCGCGCAGGGCTCCATCACCACCGATGAAATCGGCGAAATCTGGCAGCGCCTCCAGCGGGAGATGCATGGGCGTTCCGTCCACTTCACCGACAACCACAAGTTGTGGTGGATGTACATAACCCACTTCTTCCAATATCCGTTCTACGTCTATTCCTATTCGTTCGGCCAACTCCTCGCCATTGCCCTGTACCGCAGGTACAAAGAAGAAGGCTCGGCCTTCGTTGGCCAATACAAAGAAATTCTCGCCGCCGGCGGATCCAAGTCGCCCTATAACCTCTTCACGCCGCTCGGCATCAACTTGGACGACCCTAGCTTCTGGCAAGGCGGTCTGGATTACATCAGCGGCCTCGTCACCGAAGCCGAATCGCTCGCGAAAGAACTCGGCCTCTTGAAAACCGAGTAAACACCAACCTCCCCAAAAACCTGAAAAATTTTTGGGGATTTTATTTTAGTCGCGCGTTTTTCTACCCCGCCAACAAACTCAAGCCATATCCTACAAGATATGACACGGCGGCAGAGGCACCGCCAATCAAGAACATTTCCAGCCCGGAAAAAAACCAATGTCTTTTGGTAAAAATAGAGCGCAATGATCCGGTTACAAATAAGGCGATGCCGGTTGAGGCCACGGAATATAAAACCGTATCACTGTTAAGAGTCGTGAACACAAATGGCAAAAGCGGCAAACTGCCGATGAAAACAAATGCCAAAAAAGTGACAACTGCCGCCTTGATACTCGACTCGCCCGGCAGCATTTCCAGTTCATAACGCATCATAAAATCCACCCAAAATTTCTTATTACGCGCGATCAAGCCGATCAAACTTTCCGAATCATCCTCGCCAAAATTATACTTCTTAAAGACAACCCGCACTTCTTCTTTTTCAGCTTCCGGCTTCTCCTCCACCTCGCGGATCTCTCTTCTCTCCTCCTCTTTATAGAGCGCCTCCGCCGAACTGCTGCCCAAATAATTGCTGGCTGCCATGGAAAAGCCATCGGCTAGCAAATTGGCGAAACCCAAAACTATTACCACGAGCGGTGGAAATCCGGCGCCGGAAGCGCCGCTCACAATGGCAAAAGTCGTGATAATGCCGTCGTTAGCGCCATAAATAAAGTCCTTCATATACACGCCGGCTAAATTAAAATGTTTTTCGGGATGAATCATATTGATTTGAGTATTTCTGGAGCAGGTGATGGGAATCGAACCCACGCCCTATCCTTGGGAAGGATATGTACTACCACTATACTACACCTGCATGTACTCGCGTTTTTATAATCGCTCTTCTACTCCCCTCTGCTCGCGTAAAATTAATTTTGAGGTAATCCGGCCGCGTCGCCCCAAACCAGACCGGGAATCAGAACATATATATCGGCCTTTCTTTTTTGGTCCAAAAGCCAAACGGAAAAATCCTCGTTTTTACCTTTGAACTCTTCGGCTAAAATTTCCCGCTTAGCCTGGGGCTCTAAAACCATTTTCTTGAACTCCTCATCGGTCAAACCATAAAGCGCGGAAGCTGCCGCCTCAAGCTTTCCATTTTCTATGGATAAAAGCTTTTTGTCAACCTCCGTCACACCGCGCCCCCCAAAACGCAAATCCAATTCATTGGATAAAAGTTCGCCCTCGATTAATTTATCCAAAGTCGCCCTCTGGATTTCGGCGTAAAGTTTAGCCGCGTCCGCGTCCGTAAACGAACCTCTTTTATACGTGTCGATGGCCCGCAGATAAAAAGAAAAAGCGGAATCAGCCATAGTCCTGAAATCACGCGCCATAATCGGCCGCCAATTCACAAAAGCAACCGGATATAGCCCTAAACGCGTAATAAAAAATACCCCGATGCCCAGAGAAACAAGCATGATCAATCCTAAATAAAAATGGTGGTGATGGATGGCCATGGCTATTCTTCTTTTTTCGGAACGACAATGATGACTTTTTCACCGGGACTCGCGTAATTCAACCGGGCCTTAGCTTCACGCGCCAAATTTTCCGTCTCCGAAAAATAACGGATTTCTTCGCGCAAAACAGAATTTTCTTCGGCTAAAATCGAGGCCTTAGCCGAAGCGGTCTCAAGCCGTTCGGCTAGCTCGGCTCGCTTAAACCATAGTCCGCGCAACTGCAAAAACGTCGCTCCGGCAATAAAAAGCGCGATTATTGAAATAAGTATCCTCACACTTCCATTATACACCCCGCCCTTGTTCCCACAAAATAAATGTGAAAAAATATCGAGCGCCGCATCTCCGGAACCTACCCGGACATTTGGAGACACCGCCAAAGAACTCGCGAAATCAGCCGGTTTATGCAATCCTATTTCTTCAAAAGCTCCTTGAACACATTTGCCGGTATCTTGATCTGGCTCTTTTCTGCCATTTCCTTCAACTTCTGCTTTCCCTCCTTTTGTTTCTTCCAGAGCTTCATCTTGCGCGTCCGGTCGCCGCCATTTTTACCAAAATTACCAAGGTCTTTCTTCATCGCGGGAATCGTCTCGCGAGCGATAATCTTCCCGCCCATAACCGCCTGGAGCGCCTGTGAAAATTGCTCGCGCGGCAAAAGTTCTTTAAGCCGTAAAACCATATTCCGCCCTTCACGCAAAACATCTTCACGGGGCACGATGCGGGTCAGGCCCGGCACCGCGTGAGTCGCCACATGTATTTCCATCTTCACGACATCAGCTTTCTCGCTGCCGGTAATTTCATAGCTCAAAGAAGCAAAACCCTGCGTAGATGATTTCAATTGATCATCGAAATCACGAATTAAATCCGCCAACGGCATTTTCAAAGATATGAGCATGCGACCACCAAAATTCCCGGTCTCAATGTTTCGGAACCGGAAAAATTGCGACAATCCCAAAACTGCGCCTAGGTATTCGCCCGGCACCAAAATTTCCACTTTGGCAATCGGTTCCAAAACTTCCTGCGGCTCCGCCGGAAAATCTTTCGGATTTTTTACGGTTTCCCAGCCCTTCTGCGTCTTAACCTCATAGGCCACGGATGGAAAACTATGCACCGTTTCCAAATTAAATTCCTTAAGGAGCCGTTCCGCCGCGATTTCAAAATGAAGCCGTCCCAAAAAACCGGCCTTGAATCCCCTGCCTAAAACTTCGCTCGCATCCGGTTCATATTGAATAGAAGCGTCGTTCAACCGTAGGCGCGAAAGCGCGCTTTTTAACTCATCAAACTCATCGCTTTCGGCCGGATAAAAAGAAACAAACACCACCGGCTTGGGCTCGCGGAAGTCCGGCAACGGTTTTACAGTAACATCGGCGGCAACCGTGTCCCCAATTTTTAATTTATCGGGATCTTTAACCCCCGTCGCGATATAACCGATTTCCCCCGCGTTAATTGAATCGGCGGATTTCAGCTGCGGCGCAAAGTAACCGACTTCTTTTGGCTTAAAAACCTCGCGCGTGGCGAGCAGGTGATAAGGCGCGTCGTCTTTACCCAACATTTTAAAATTGCCGTTGAAAACTCGCACGAAGGCGATAACACCTTTATGTTCATCGTATTTGGAATCAAAAATTAACGCGCGAGGATTATCGTTCCCTTCATCGACATGATCGATATGTTTTTTGGGCGCCGGCACTCTTAAAACCACGGCGCGCAAAAGCTCCCCCACCCCGGCGCCAGTTTTACCAGACACTTTCAAGATGTCCTTTTCTGAACTCCCGAGCAAACTACCCAACTCGACAATGGCCGCCTCCACTTGCTCAGCCGGTGCCACATCCACCTTGTTAACGGCGCCTATAATCGTCAGGCCGGCGCGTCTTGCCTGCTCAAAATTAGCAATGGTCTGCGCTTGGATGCCTTGAGTCGCATCAACCAAAAGTATGGCGCCCTCAACCGCCATAAGCGCCCGTGATACTTCGTAGCCAAAATCAGAATGGCCGGGCGTGTCAATAAGATTCAATTCATACCGAGTGCACTCCAGCTCGTATGCCATGCGGACCGGTGCCATTTTTATTGTAATACCGCGCTCACGCTCGCTCTCCAGTTGATCCAGATACTGCGGCTTCATAGAGCGCATGGGAATAGTGCCGGTCACCTCCAGCAACCGATCAGCCAAGGTCGACTTGCCGTGATCGATATGAGCAATGATAACAAAATTACGTATACTCATGATTATCATAGATAATACAATAAATACAGAAAAAAGAAAAACACCGCTTTGCTTTTTAAGAAAGGGGTGCTCAGTTACCGAAGGTCCAACGCCACCACAGCCGGATACGCAACGACCTGCCTCCGCCCGGCAATCCACATAATGAGGCGACTGATCTCCATCCCGACTATACCCACTGCCCAAAGACCCAAACAATCACCGCCAACGCCGAAGAAAACACTAACCAAAGGCACGCCCAGCGCCAAGCCCAATCTCCCCCCTGACCGCAAGAGATAAGTTTCGCTAACTCATAACCCATGGCCAGCCTCCCAAGTTCGTGAGGTCATTGTCAAAATACATTCCTTATTATAATATCAAACATATCGCATGTCAAAATTATCAAACCATTGTAATTATGCTAAAATAAAAAACTTCACCTGATGCCAGTGGAGTTTTTTGTATCCCACCCAAAGATAGACCCAGCGTTTAGCCAGGTGGGTGGTCTCATCAATCCCGCCACGGCGGGACGAGCTTCGACCCTCCCTATTAAGATCGTATTGATCTAGGATCTTATTAAGTGGGATAATATAATTATAACAAACTCATGGACTTTATAATAGAAAAACCCAATGTGCGTTTGGACAAATACCTGGCTGAAAAAATCCCGGGGTTTTCGCGCACCAAATTACAGAACGCCATTCGCCTTGGAGCCGTGAAGGTCAACGCCAAGCTCGCGCAAAAACCGGCGCACAAATTAAAAACCGGAGACCGGGTGGTTTTGATGGAAGAAAAAGTTATCTCGCCGCATGAGGACTTGGTTATCACGCCGGACGCCTCAATTCCACTGGATATTATTTACGAGGATAAAGACGTCGTGGTGGTTAATAAATCCGCCGGTCTTCTGTTCCACCCCACGCTCTCCGAACGGTCCGGTACGCTCGTGAACGCCCTCGTGGCTCGGTATCCCCAAATGCTTAAAGTCGGGGAAAATCCCTTGCGGCCCGGCATCGTACACCGTCTTGACAAGGACACCTCCGGACTGCTGATCGCTTGCAAAAACCAAGATGCTTTTATAAAAATCAAAGCGCAATTCCTGGATCGTAAAATCCAAAAAACCTATCTGGCCTTAGTAGAAGGTGTTCCGAAAGAAAAAGAGGGCGACATTACCTACGACATCCGCCCATCAACCGGCAACCGGTTGAAAAAGGTGGCAGTCAAAAAATTGCATGAGCCGGCCAAAAAATCGCGCCGGCAAGCGCAGACACACTATCAAGTCCAAGAAACTTTCGGTCAAAAATTCGCGCTTTTGGCGGTCACTCCCAAAACCGGCCGCACGCACCAAATCCGCGTCCATTTGAGCGCGATCGGCCACCCGGTGGCAGGCGACCGGCTTTATGGCGCCCGCGCCAAATTGCCCGGCCTCAAACGCCAACTCCTCCACGCCTCCGAACTCAAGTTTACCGCCCCAAACGGCAAAGATTTAGATCTCTCCGCGCCCTTGCCCGCCGACTTTTCTAAAATCTTAGAAAAACTGGAAAAATGATTTGAAACTTAGTAAGATGTTTACGCATATACGATCGTATATGCGTAAACATTTCTAATGCTTATTTATTTTTATTATCGATTAATCAATAAAAAAACCGACCATCGCAGGGATAGTCGGGACTGATGCTAGTTTGTTAGATTTACCGACCCGCCGCTTCAAAAAAGGGGTTGGCGAGCCACGGATCCAGATGCGGCTCGGCAATCAACCCCGTCTCGTGATTGAAAAGCCACAACTGTTTCACCGCATCCACGAATTCGGCATGCGTTGCCACATCGCCCTTACGGCGATAGCGGATGAGGCGTTCAATCTCCGGCCGATAACGCCACATCATGGGCTGCTTCGTTTCAGGAATCAGGGTCAAGGGCGAAACACACGGGGCAAGGGGCACGATATCAATGTCCAATCTCGCCACCAGACAACGCTTGAGCAAAGTTTGGTAAGCCCGGAGCCTGTGATATTGGGATACCACCAAGCCCACGTGCTGAATCCCGTGACTCACCAACTGCCTCACAAGCCACGCCGCCTGTTGGGGCGTATAATCCTCGCTGGGCGCCTCCGGCACCACCACCGTGAACCTCTTGGCAAGGAACCCCAAGTCCAAGTTCTCCAAGGTCGGTTGGACGTAGGTCTCCTCCTTGCAATTGTAACCGGTAATGAAAAGATGAGTTGTGCGGCGCGAATCCGCCTGGCAGAGCATGTCCACCGCGTGGGCAATCCGCCACCACTCACCGAGCCCCGGGAAAACCGCGATGGCCTGGGGATATTCGCTTGGGTCCTTCGGTTGCGGGATACTCCCCAGCATCATCGCCTCCTCCGCCACCTCCAGCGCCTCTTCCACCGTGATCGGGTCTTCGGGCTTCAACGCTTTATTAGACATTGGATTCACTCCATTACTGGGCCTCAAAAATCAAGGTACGCCACGAATCTCAATATCATAAACCATAATCATATAAAAGTAAAGACCCGCCTCACGCGGGTCTTTACAAGCACGCAAACTCAACACCCAAACTACATTGGCTTCGCCGAGCAAACACCGCAATCATGGCAATCCAGTTTTACCGGAATGGCCAGCGCGACTAAAACCAAAGCATTCCAATACCAGACCAACGGATCAAAACCCAAAACGAAGTCGCCTCTGTAAGCGCCCCAAACGCCCAACACCAAAGACACGGCGCCCAAAACCCACAAAATCTTCCACAACCAGCACTTCAAAGAATGACGCAAGTTCATATTAAATATAAAAGTAGTTTGGACGACCTTTATTTAATTATATCAAATTAAGAAATAAAATCGGGATATATTATTGCGAGCGGGTTTGTCGGAGGCGATTCGGCATGGTGTCCGACGTACGTCGGACCCGAATCGAGGTGACTGAGGCCGTTTCTTCGCCGGAAGAAACGAGCCGGACCCACGAGCAATGATATATCCGGATTTAAGAGCTTTACTCCAAAATCCCGTCCAAATTGACATCATAAAGAACTTGCTCGCTGACCAAGCGATAATTCACCAGCTCGTCTTTCTTGAACCAGAGTTTGATTTCTTTTTCCGCCTCATCGGGATTGCCGGAGGCATGCACCAAGTTCCGCACCGCTCGACCGTCAACGTCCGATAGTTCATAAGAATCAATGGTATAATCGCCCCGGATGGTCCCCACGTCAGACGTCAGTGGTTCCGTGCCGCCCACCAGTTTACGCACAATCCCCACCGCGTGCACGCCCTGCCACACCATGGCAACAACCGGCCCGGCCGACATGTATTTTTTAAGATTCCTCAAAATAATCTCGGTCATTTTATAAGGGTCCTCGGTCGGCGGTTTTTTACCCTTCTTCTTATATGACTCAATGGTTTTTTCGCCGGTGATCCGCCGCCATTCCGGATTAACCAAATAATGCTTTTCGACCATAATGGCAGTCGGCACCGTCATCTTCATGGCCGCGAGCTTCAAACCGGCCCGCTCAAACCGGCCGATGATCTCTCCGATCAAACTCCTCTGCACGCCATCCGGCTTTACCATCACCAACGTCCGCTCTTTTTTATTCATATTTCTATTTTTTTAATTTTTTTATTTCTATATTTAAGTCGTCCAATTGCTTTTTATCGACTTCCGACGGCGCGCCGCTCATCAAGTCCCACCCATCACCGGTTTTTGGAAAGGCAATCACTTCGCGGATATTCGGTTCATTCATAAAAATCATCATCAACCTATCAAAACCAAAAGCACCTCCACCGTGCGGCGGCACGCCATAGGAAAAGGCGTCCATCATGTGACCAAATTTATCCACCACCACCCGCTCTTCATACCCCAGCATCATAAAGGCTTTTTTCAACAAGTCTGGCTTGTGGTTGCGGATGCCGCCCGAAACTATTTCGTAGCCATTCAAAGCCAAGTCGTATTGATCGGCCACCACCTCTCCCATTTTTTGCTTATCATCGGGCAAATCCTCCCCCTTCGGCATACTGAACGGATTATGGGCAAAATCCCATTTTTTTTCTTTCTCATCCCATTCATAAAACGGAAAATCAACAATAAACGCGAAGGCCAGTTCATTCGGATCATTTTTATCTTGCCGCAAATCGGGTTTATCCGAACCGTATTTCTCCATCGCCTCCTTGTGCGTCAAACGAGGAAATGGGACTTGCGTAATGCGTTTTTCCGGAAAAACGGCCTTGACCACGTGGACCATCAAACCCTCCAGGACTGCCAAAACGTCGTCGCGTTCCACGTAGGCCATCTCCAAGTCAATTTGCGTAAACTCCGGCTGACGATCGCCCCTAGTATCCTCATCCCTAAAACACCGGGCAATCTGAAAATATCTTTCCAAGCCGGCGACCATCAAAAGCTGTTTATATTGCTGTGGCGCCTGCGGCAACGCGTAAAATTTACCGGGATGGACGCGCACCGGCACCAGATAATCGCGCGCGCCCTCCGGCGTGGACTTGCCCAAAATCGGCGTCTCCACCTCCACGAAATCATTCTGTTTCAAAAACTCATCCACAGCCGCGAGAACCCGGCTCCTGGCACGCAGATTTTTCTGCATCCGCGCCCGGCGCAAATCGACATAACGATATTGCATGCGACTCTCTTCACCCACCTCGCGCCCGTCAGTCCCCAGATCAAATGGCGGTGTCTTGGCCTCGCTTAAAATTACCAGATCCTCAACTAAAATCTCGTATTCTCCGGTTAGAATATTTTTATTTACCATATTTTCCGGCCGCTTATTGACTGTGCCGGAAACCTTGATTACCCACTCGGAACGTAGGACATCAGCACTTGCATACATTTCTTTACCGACAAAAACCAATTGACATTCCCCGCTCCTGTCGCGCAAATCGATAAAAATAAGCTTACCGTGGTCGCGGCGAACAGCCACACTCCCCATCAGCGTCACTCTTTCTCCGACTCTGGCAAGAATATCTTTTATAAGAGTTCTCATTGCCATAATCGTAACAAAAAAACATACACAATATCAATTTGACCAAATAGATAAAGATCTATATGATATAGAAAGAACTTCCGGCCCGGCTTTTTGTCGGAGGATCTCACGTGAATGCCGCCGTCAAGAAATTCCTGCTTTTCCTTTTCTTGCTGGTAATCCTCGCTTCCACTTATCGGCTAGTAGGCGGACTGACCCTTGAGCGAAGCAAGGGCGTGTCACTTGAAACTCCGTTAGATAAAGCCATGCCATTCCTGCCGGAACTCACGGTGGTTTACATGAGCATTTACTTCATGTGGCTGCCCATCGTCTTTTCACCTGATGTGTCCGTTGAGTACTTCAAGGACATGGCCAAAGCCACTCTCTGGGCCTTCGGCATCATGTACTTCTACTACCTCATCCTGCCCTCCAGCTATCCCCGTCCAAATCTGGACGAATGCGAATGTTGGGCGCACGCTCCGCTCCGATGGCTATACGCCGTTGATCTGCCGAACAATACCTTCCCGTCTTCGCATTCGGCCGGCGTCGCCATATTACTCGCGGCATCGGAAAAAAAGTTGTCGGGCCTAAGCAAATTCCTGTATTTTACCTGGGGTATGCTGATTATAATTTCAACCTTTGCCATCAAACAGCACTACATCGCCGACACCGTCTCCGGTGTGGCTGTCGGCTATATTACGTGGTTCGTTTACAGCGGCTACCGGATGCAACCCGAGACCTCCTGACCGGAGGCCTCTTTTATTTAAAAATGCTAATTTTGCCTTTCTCAATTTTCAATGCCACCGTGCCATCCTGGTCAGTTCTGTATATTAATGAACGGGCATCAACCAACCGCGCCAAGGCCGTTGGCGTCGGATGGCCATAACGGTTTTTGCCGACCTCAATCATGGAAATTTTCGGCGTCACTTCCGCGAGGAATGCCGCCGAAGAAGAAAATCTGGACCCGTGATGACCGACTTTCAAAATGTCCGCGTCTAAGTTATATTTCGAAGCCAACAAACTTTCCACATTTGATCCGGCATCAGCCATAAAAAGCGACCTCACGCCCTGGTCATGCGCCAAAAGTACCAGTACGGTGTCATTCAACTCATCGCTGGCCATTAAACTCTTATTCGGAGACAGCACGTCAATTATGATATCGCCGTAACGTATGCGGTCACCTTCCTCAAGCCCGATATATGGCACGCCTCGCTTCGCAAGCCCGCCCATCAATTCCGCGTATGAACCAATCGGCGCCGTCCTGCCTGTTCCTAAAAACGCACCCACTTTATAGCTTTTTAAAACCTCCGGAAAACCGCCCATGTGGTCTTGCTGCGGATGAGTCATGAGCATCAAATCAATATATCGGTCATGCGATGGTAAAATTTCTGACATCTTATCAACTACGGCGGCATCCGGGCCGCCATCAATTAATAATTTCACGTTCCCGGGAAAAACCAAAAGGGTAGCATCGCCTTGGCCGATATCTAAAAAATAATACGCGGAGGCCTCAACCGGCGCAGCCGAAAAAATCAAAAACCAAAGATAACCGTCAAATACCATGGAGATTACGAGCGCCCAGACCGCGAATGTCTGATTATTTTTCATGAAAATCTTTTGGCCCTTTCGTGTTTCACAAACCAAATAATTGCCAAAGCCAGTGCTTCATAATAAACAAGCATCAAGCCAAAAGGGAAGCCGGCTAAGGTGGCTGGCGCCAAAGAACCGAAAACATGGATCACATAAAGCATGTAAGCGAGCAACGGATGCATTAAAAGTCCTGGAGCGGAGGCCAGCGGCGCGGATAGAAGGCCGACTCCGGCCATCAGGGCGCCAACCGCCATTGCTCCCGGCATAAGGCCCAAAATCAAGACATTGGCCAAAACCCCCACCAAAGACACATTCCCGAAAGTATGCAGCAATATCGGCAACACGGCAATCTGCGCCGCTATCGTTGAGGATAAATTTATACGCCAATTCAAAAATCCGGGCGGCCCCTCAAGCCGGCCAAATCGGGCCACCAGCGGTCGAAGATACACTATACCCAGGAGCGCCATAAAAGATAATTGAAAACCTAGGTCGAAAAGTAAAACGTAAGGATTAAACATAACCATGAAAAAGGCGGTTAAGGCAATTGCATTTCTAAAACTGTAAACCCGTCCCACTTCCCCGGATAGCAATATCAGCCCGCCCATCAAGGCCGCTCTCACAACGGACGCCTCTGCGCCGGTCATAACTACGAAAAGCAAGATGGCAAAAATTGTCAGGATAAAAGTTGCCCGGCGGGAAAATAAAAAAAGCAGCAGCCAAGCCAGATTGTCCGCGATAATACTAATGTTATAGCCGGAAAGAGCCACCAGATGAGACGTGCCGCTGCGCGATAATTCATCGCGGAACTCACGGGAAAATTCCGACGTCTCCCCCAGCACGATACCCGACAAAAATAACGCTTCTTGGCGCGGCAAGACCAAACGGAAAATTTCTTCCACCCGTTCTTTAATTCCGTAAAGATAAGCGGCAATAGGGTTACCCAGTCCGGATTCAATCAAACTTATTTCCGGGCGGAGCATGGTGCCGGTGATGCCGTCTTTCAGTAAGCGCAACCGCATTTCTGCCGGTGGTTCCGCCAAAACCCCTGTCGCCGAAATCTTATCACCGTATTTATATTCCGGATATCGCGGCAAGGTAAGCCGGGCAGACCCGACATCAACCCTGAAGCCGGCTGAAGTCGGCGCCGCGCGGTTTACGATGCCGGAGATAGTCGTCACGACGCCAAAAGGCATAATATCTTTGGTTGCCGTAAAATCATAAAGCAACATATAAAACCCGCCCAAGCCGACGGCCACGGACAAAGTGGCCAAAATAGCGCCACGCCAAAAATAAAACAACACAGGGGCCAGGACAGTGGCTCCGGCAACCGCATAAACAGCTCTGGCGGAATCCAAAAAACTGCTGGCTAAAAACACGCCAATCAGAAAAAATATCGCCGCATAGAAAGCGATGTCATGTAAACGCATGTTGAGAGCAGCTTAAAACTCCAAAGCGATTTTGGCAAGTTTGCCATTATTGAACGGGTGTTTGACTTCGCGCATCTCGGTCACCAGATCTGCCGCCCGTACAAGCGCCGGCGGCGCCCCGCGTCCCGTACAAATCACGAATTTATCCAAAGGTGTCTTTTTGACAGCGGCGAGAACTTCTTTAATACCCAAAAGTTTAAGAGACAACGCCACGTTGATTTCATCGAGCACGAAAGCATCCCACTTATTTGACGCCAACTCTTTTTGAAAAGTCAGGAGAGCGGCTCTCGCCGCCGCGACATGTTCCGCGCGCGGCAACTTATCTCCTAAAATTCCCACAAACCCAAGTCCCATTTTGACCAACTTAAACCGGCCGCCGCTTTTTTGATCACGGGCCACAATATCCACAAAATCCTCGCCGGATTTCCACGGCCCTTTGATCCACTGGATCATTAAAATTTTTTTGCCTCGGCCAACCATTCGCGCGGCCTGGCCCAAAGCCGCCGTTGTCTTTCCTTTGCCATTCCCCGTAAAAACTATAAGCATACCAGGTAGTAGAAGTTCAACTAATGAGTGCCGCGTAGCGATTAAACTTTCACTACCTGGCATAAAAATATTATACCCAAAACGGGATCGAATAGCTGCTAAGAATAAAATCCCCCGCGCATCATTTTCGCGCAGGGGCATGATTTGAAAATTCAACAGCTACTGGTCCTCCCGACCTCCGACAAAATCTGAAGACACCTGTCCCCAACCTCAAGCACCCTCATGGCTACCACGGACATGTTTTGACCCACCTCCCTTCTCGCAAATTTGACATCAATTTCAACCTTGATTTTCACAAGGTTAAAGATCTCATGACTAGGCCGTTCGTTCATATACTCCGCGAACAATTGTATGATCTCCAGATAATTATCCGCGGATATCGTTGTGGACGCAGACAAGGAATCAGCCAGATCCCAAGTCTTCAACCAACCCCTAATCAACCCCCAAATCTCGTGCCAAGCATGCCAGGTCCCTGTTGTCACATTGCGCATGGCCTTACGCTGGGTTCGATAAAATTCAGTTCTCATCGGCGACCCTCCAACTCACCAATCGATTATCCGTCCATTCCGGAATCTATTAGGACACTGATAAAATCGAAGCATGCAAAAGAA
>CAYHSY010000006.1:0-24681 GCA_964359435.1 uncultured Candidatus Saccharibacteria bacterium | reverse complement strand
CGCTTTGTCCGTTTCTTCTGATTCCGAATTTTGGCGGAAAGGAGAGTATTCAGAACGTTATAGAACGGCAACAGGAAGACCGCGCCGATCACGGCGCAGATCGCCGCCCACCAAGTGATGTTCACCCCCTTGATGACCGCCGGGTTCAGGATGGTTTCCGCGTCCATTGTCTCACCTCGCTTGCCAATGTACCAAATTCGTGCCAGGCACAACGCCGGCAACTCCCAACATCTTACCAGTTCCTAAAAAAAAACGCAAGCCCCTCCACCCCATCAAGACAGAAAACAAAAACAGCGCCTCCGGATGGAATCCGGAAACGCTCAGGAACGTTGCAAGACGAAAGCGCACATCGACAGTAACAGAACAAGAACAAAAAATCCTCGATTATAGACCGAGGAAAAACTAATTGCTATCGGGTTTAGTGTAGCCAACGGCTACACGCTATCCAGCCATCACAAAAACCACAGGTATCCGAAGATGCTGGTAACTATATAAGCGATACCGCCTTCTACATAGCGTTCACGACTAAACAAAAATACGGAGAGGGCTGTGAAGACCAGAGAACCCGCAAAAAGAACTTTGTTAAACCACGCTGTCATTCCGCAACCGAAAATGAATCCTAGGATAATAGCGCCCACTCCTAGGCCATAGAAAATCCACATGGTCTTTCGAAACCAAGAAGAAAGATGCCATGGCCGCTTTGAATCTAAAGCCTTTGATTTTTCCGGTTCACTAGCGAACTTGGTTCCTGCTTCCTGAATCAAGACTTTCGTTTTGCAAGCATATACTGCGCAGCCACCATTGTAATCAAAACAGCGACGATGATGAGGTGTTTCGCATCTATCACAACTTATCAAATCCTCGCCATTGCTCAAAGCCACCCCGCATACCTCACAAATCCCTTCCTGGGTCTTCAAGCATTCTGGCAGACTACTATTCGTTCCATCTTCGTCTGATCTCATGACAAACCCCTTTCATTTGTAACGAACTTTGCCGCCGCAGACATTCTGCAACAGTCGCTTCTATCTTACCAGTTCCTAAAAAAAACGCAGGTGCTTAAAACATTATAAAAACTACCTCAACGCGCTCCTCGTCTGCAGATATTCAAAGAAAGACAATTGAACGGTTTTCTGGGCGTCTTCGTGAGCCGTAACTCTGATGTTCGCCAAAAAGTTGTTGGGGATCCGGGTCGTGAAGGGCAAGTGGCCGACGTTGCCAATAGTCGCCGCCGGCGCGGAATAATCGCCAACGCCGCCAACACAGTTGTATAAGGTTTTAAAATTCTCATGTTTTTATGATAACAAAAATCGCTTCAACTTGGGGGGGGTGAAGCGATAGGTTAATCGGCCAGAACTATGTCGCACGATGAATCACATGGCCCCGCTTAAGCCATGACTACCTTTGATAGTCGCTTGCCAAAAAAGGCGTGTTAGCGGAAACACCGGCTCGCGCCGCTTCCGCCTTCAATTCATCAAGAAATGCTTGTGCTTCAAGCATACGACCGCGCACAATCTCTTGTGACGGCTTCTCGCCTCGCAAGAAAAAAGTCAGGATCTCGCTCATCCTACCCTTCTCTGCCTCTTCGCTCTCGTCGGTCGTATTGATCAGAAGCGGTTCGTATGCCTCCGGCATCTCAAACTGCGAACCCATCCGAAGCACTCCCTCCATGCGTAATATGGAATCAGCGTAGTTCGCGTCGCGCTTACGCCTCTCTATGCGGTCTCTCACGCGATTCAGTGAACAGTACAACAGGACTACGTTCAGTTTCACCGTACACAAACTTGGATCCAGCGTCTTATTTTCAAGCGCGGCGCGTTCCGGTTCAATAATCTCCAGATAACGGTTAGTTTCTTCCACCATCCGCACGAACGGTTCCTGATGATTCTCACGCGTCAGCATCGGCATATCAAGCAATATCTGACTTGCTCCATCTACGATGATTCGACGCTGAATTTCTTCGCGCGCAAGTTGATTACGGTACACTTTTTCTGTTTTGGTCATGATCCGTTTGCCGAAATAACGGATACCAACTTCGTTAAGACCCACAGAAACCGCCCCTTGAAGTTCCGGCAGATTACCAAACTTGTCCCGATAGGTTGACTTTCCAACGCAGGAGCAGCCGGAAAAAACATTGATGCTTCTCATTCTACGCACTCACTTCTACAAGACGACAAGGAACTGTTGCCACCGCAGACATTCCACGACGACCATACACAGCTTAACAGCTTCCAAAAAGAATGCAAGCCACTTACCAAGCCGTCCAACCTCCATCAATAATCAAATTAGAGCCGGTCATATACGAAGAAGCATCTGAAGCCAAAAAAAGAATCGCGCCATTATATTCATTCGCATTAGCCATTCTTCCAATTGGAGCTTTTGAGCTATAAGCCGAAATGAAATCCGGATCTCCCTTGGGGTTTAAAACTCCACCCGGCGATATGGCCACAACCCTGATTCCATATTTAGCCCAACAAACAGCCAGGTCCCTGGTTAAAGACAGTAAGGCCGATTTTGATGCTCCGTATGAGGCGTCTTTAACAAATTTCTTGCCGGTCTTTTTCTCCTTGTAATCGTATATTCTTTGATCCGGAGCCACGAGCGCATACGTGGAAGCAACATTTATAATGACGCCTTTTCTGTTTTTCTTAATCATATTTCCACCTACCACTTTGGCGCAGATCATGGACCCTGTAGTATTAATTGCAAAAACTTCATTCCAAACTTCAACCGGATAATCCTCAAAAGGCACGCTTGCTTTGGTAGCTTCATTTGGCGATGCTTTCCATCCAGCATTATTTATAAGAATTGTCGGCACATCCCACTTGGCCTCTACTTTATCAACCGCGCTCTTAATCTCGCCCTCCTTAGTGATGTCAACCTTAAAAAATAAAATTGGGTATTGTTCAGATAATTTCTTCAACTTCTCATTGGGTTCGTCAACAATATCAAAAATAGCTACCCTGCCATCCGCCTTGACCAGGGCTTCGGTATATTCGGTACCGATCTTGCCCAACCCGCCGGTCAAAATAACGACCCGATTCTTCAGGTTAAACAAATCATGAATGTAATCGGATTTTTCCATATTTGTTTTTTATTAAAACATCAACTCTTTAAGATACTCGTTTTTATATTTGTCCCAAGTGCCTCGGGCTCTCATGAGTATCTCCACGGTTTCAGCCGCAACTCCTTCGCCGCCCTTGGCCTTGGTAATGATATGAGCTATTTTTTTATTTTCGGAAGAGCCGTTTCCGGGCGTCACCGACACTCCGGCTTGTTTCATAAGATACAAATCGTTCCAATCATCACCGGTATACAGAACTTCGCTTGGGGTAACTCCATAAAGATTCTTTAATTCATCATAAAAGAAAACGCCCCTCTCTTTTATCTCTCGCTTAAAAATTATATCGGCATTCAAATCCTTGGCCCTTCTTATAACAGCGGACCCCTTGCGTCCCGTAAAAAGAACGATCTTTAAGCCGCTCCTCATGGCGGTTGTGAGACGCGGAAAATCTTTGCAATAAAAAGATTTCATTTCTTCATTTTCGCCAATAAGATTAATCTTGCCATCGGTTAAAACTCCATCAACATCAAACACTAAAAGTTTTATTTTATTGAGCCTCCCTTTCAAGTTATTTATTTTCATACTTTATATATATTGGTTTATAATAGAGGCCTCTTTAAGCAAAGTTAGCTTCTTTTCCAATTCCCCGCCTTCAATATTCTTATCGTAATTATTGAGATAATACAGATTCAAATCTTTGAATAATTTCTTTAACAGCTCGTCGCGGATATAAGCAGGAATTAATTTTATCTCCTTTTCGTCTAAAGGATTAACCGCTCCATACTCGCCCAAAAAAATCCTTATCCCTTGGGGCAAGGTTTCCTGCCAATCCTTTTTTTGATAAACCACGAATTGCCTAACGAATCTGTGACAGGCGTTGCCAACTTCTCTAAGCAGCTCACTGACCCTAACTCCCTCAAAATCTATCAGGGCCTTCAATTTTCCATTTTCATAAATAGTATCATGGGGATGCAAATCTCCGCGCACGACTTGAGTGGTCGAAAACACGCCTTTAAGATTTTTCTCCACCGAATCAGCTGATTCCAAAATTAAGTCCTTGTTCTCTCTGACCAGGTTATCAAAACGGCTGTTTTGCAAATGAGCCAATGCAAATATATTCTGCCAGCCCGCTAAATTCCAAGGCGGCAGGACGTTGGGTTTTTTAGCTATCTCATCTTTAAAATTAATTTCTTGAAAAGCCAAATGCAGCGAGGCCAAGCCCCGGGCAAAGTCTCTTAGTTCCGATTCTTCTCCCCGGTAATGGTTACCGGGTATAAATTCATACAATTGATAAAAGCTTTCGTTGTGTTTAAAGAATTTTTTCTTATCCGATGTTAATATAACCCTCGGAGCCACCAATCCTCCCCCGTGCAAAAAATCCAAAACTTTATCCAATAAAACTACGCTGACTTCATCTTTTAGCTGTATGTGTTTTCTAAATAAAACATCAACTGCGGTATTTTGGCGCGAAACTTTGACCTTAAAATTATTGCTCATTCTCTCCCACTCATCCACTTCCTGTATGGCTCCCACAACCTCAAATCCATATTGAGCTTTAATTAATTGTTTCAAATTAAGCTCCAAATCAGCCGGAATGTTTTTCCAACCTATTTCATATTTACTATGGTTGTTCGGACCAAAAATATTTAATTCACTCATATTTTATATTTGTAAGATTGCTTCGGGTTACCTCGCAATGACGGCCCCCTTCGTATATTCGTAATTTTTTCGTATTTCGTAGCTTATTACCAAATCACGTCTTCTTCTTTAATCACCGTATCTTCAAGGATTTCATTTTTTACCGCCTTGCCGATGACATTCTGGAATTTCAAGGGTGAAATACCGTGGCCCGGGCTTTTGCAAACTATCATGTCGGCCGTCAAAATGATGCCGGCCGGAATCTTAACTTTGGCCACCAAACTTTTGCCGTGCTTTTGGCGATGAGGAATTTCGTTGGCGTGCAAATATAATTTATCGTCCGCCACCGCCTTTTCCAGGCGCCGGATTTGCTTGACCATTTGCGCGAATTCAAAAATATCCAAACTCACCGTGGCATGGTCAGGACCGGGCAAAGACTTATCTAAAGTAATGTGCCGCTCCACGACACTCGCCCCCAAAGTAACGGCGGCGAGCGTCGGTTCAAAGCCAATTTCGTGGCCGGAATACCCAATCGGCAAAGGATAATACTCGGTGAGCATGGTCTTCACGGCGCCGATGTTCAAGTCCTCGTTGGGCGTGGGATAAACAGAAACGCAATGCAAAACTATAAGCTTGGGGTTATGCTTCAAAACACTATGGATGGCCAGAACGCGCTCCGAATCAGTGGACATGCCCATAGACATTATGACCGGACCGCCCTGTTTTGCCACATATTCTATCAGTTGGGGATGCGTAGCATCAAAAGAAGCGATCTTCCAAACATCCATATTGAGGCGCGAGAGCGCTTCGGCGCTTTCCAAATCAAAAGCCGTTACAAAAAAAGCCATGTTTTTGGAATGAGCGTAGTCGCGCAATTCCCGCAATTGATCTTCGGATAATTCCAGCTTGGCCCGGTATTCGCCATAAGTCGCGCCCAAGGCCCGCGAAGATGTCTGGGGCTTATCCAACATTTCTTTGGTAAAAACCGCCTTCAAGGTCCGCTTCTGGAATTTCACGGCATCCGCTCCGGCCAAACTCGCCCCATCAATGGTTTTTTTAGCCAATGCCATGTCCCCATTATGATTGTTGCCAATTTCGGCAATCACAAAAACGGGCTCGCCGCGGCCCACGGTTTTATCCCTAATACGAATTTTATCCGATAAATTGGAAAACTTTTTGGCTAACATATTCAAAAATATAACCCCTACTCTTTATTTAGGGTCACCAGCGACGCGAATGCTTGTCCGCCCAACTTTATCTGCCCCTCTTCAGTCAGAGACGTCTTCAGGGTTCCCCGCAAATGCAGACCGAAAGGTTTACCGCCCCAGAGATATTCCTCCCAACCGAGCGAAGCCGCATCAAAATAACCCATTTCTTTAAATCCTTTGTCGCTCCAATAGCCGGGCTTCTTGGGGGTATAAGACAAACCCTCAGGTAGAAACTTGTCCAAAACCGATGGCCTTGATTTGAAAACCGGAGTCAGATATTCGGATTTCACCTTATCGCCATAACGAATAAAAATCTGCGATCCGGTGTCGCGCGAAGAATCTATGCGGCTCCTCTCGCCAAAAAACAATTTCCGTAATTGAAGGCGGGCCTTTCTGAAACGCGGCTCTTGATAGGCCCGGCCATCTATACGCGCCAAGACGCCCGGGTACTGCGGCCGGAAATCAATCTCCTTAACAGGAATTTGGTCGCTGTCCACAAACATGCATGGTATGCTCGGAAAATATCTGGGCTTCTTATAATCGCGCGGATGATAAGGCGCCCCAAAAACCGCCAAGCCATTTTTTTTCATATGCTCCAATGCGGCCGTAATCCAATTTGGATAAAACACCAAAAAATCCGCGTCCAAAAATAAGGCAAAGCGAGTTTTCAAGTTAGGCGCCATTTGGTTCAAAGCATTGGCATGAAGGATGCTGGGTCTCATCCAATCCGGCGCACCCGGTGACATCGTGACTCCCGGAAATAACTTGAATTGATTGCCGGTTAACCGTTCCGTAAAATTCGGCGGAGTGTTGTCCGTGATCATCCAGTCAAAAGAAACACCCGGATTTAATTTTATGGCGTTTTCATAATTCCATTCAATGAATTTTTTAGTCTTCAAAGAATGATAAACCGAAAAAATAGTTAGTTCCATCATCTAATCAAACCAAGCGGGCTATCACGTGACGATGCAGCAGCTCTTCCGGCAAACCCTTTTTCTTCAAGGCGGCTGCCAACAAAAACTTCTTGGCCGTTGCCAAAATTCCTGAGGCAGATTTTTCTTTAATCTCAATTTCTTCCAAGTTATAATATCGCCCCAAAATTTCACGCACCGAAGTCATCTCGCTATTATGGGGAGATTTGTCCCGATTCATGCTGTATATCAAGGGTATCCCCCATTCTTTGGCTTTTTTGGCATATCCCTCCACTTGCGCGCTGGTCATCTCTTGGAACGATGCCCGGTTCAGCAGCATGTCCGGCCGATGAAAATTGAGTTTCGGAAAAAGATAATGGGGTATAAAAACAAAATCATATTCGCTAAGATTTTTGCGGCTCAATTCCTCCAAACTTTTTCGCGTGCCGTTTACGATCAAAGTTTTTGCCTTGGGGAACAATGTCTTGGCGTAGGTTATGGAAAACACAAAAGTCGGGGGCAAGTCCACCATCACGTAAGTCGTGTTTGGAAACAATGTCTTGAACTGATAGGCGAGCCCGGCCCAACCGGAACCGACCTCCAAAACAGTCCGGCGCCCTCCGCCGTCTTTTAACCCGTCTAACGCACCAGCCTTCTTCATGGCCAGCAAACATTCATAAAAATTAACCGTATCGGCATTATATTTGGCGCCGTCAATCTTGTAACCGTAACCACCCAAAGCTGGATTTTCAGCCACCAATAAATTATCAACATCTATTGAACAGAGATGCTTCAAACGTTTTTCAACTTTACCCATTCTATGCTGATGATGGTCGCGATAATCATAGTCATGAATGCCGGCGATGTGGTAGCAATGTCGACGCAAATTGCGAACAATTAAGGGCGAGGCGTCCAGCATGTAATCAAAACCGGCCAATTCTTCTTGCCAATACTTGGACGGGGTTGACCCGGCCGGATCGTTCGCCATCATAGCAAGAACGGCTGAACGTGCTTCCAAATAATTTTTGTATTCCGCGGATTTTTGGAGTGACTTAACCAACGTTTCAAATTTCGCCTTGGGATTATTAGCCATATATATAAGTAACTATAGCGGAAATGAATTTGTTATACATTATGATGAAACCCAAAGTATTAGTTGTGGGTGGTGCGGGCTATATCGGCGGCTGCGTCACGGACGAACTTAACCGCAAAAACACCCCCTTCACCGTTTATGATAATTTACTATACGAACCGCATTATCACAAATCGGTTGATTTTATTTTAGGCGATATTCGCGATACCAAAAAATTAAAGAGATTACTGCCCCATTATTCCCATGTCATCTGGCTCGCGGCCATCGTGGGCGAAGGCGCTTGTAAAGTCCGGCCGGAATTAACAAAAAAACTCAACCAAGAATCAGTGAAGTGGCTGGCTAAAAATTATGACGGGCGTATCATTTTTACCTCCACCTGTTCGGTGTATGGCGACCAGAAAATTGCCTCTGCTGGGGATGCCTTAAGCGAAGAAGAAGTACCGAATCCCCTATCTTTGTACGCCGAAACCAAAGTCGTCGCCGAAAAATATCTCACGGGGAAAAACGCCGTTATTTTACGGCTTGGCACGCTCTTCGGCATAGGCGATCAATATTCCCGCCCACGGCTGGATTTGGCGGCGAACCAAATGCCGGTCGCGGCCGCGACAGCCGGAGAACTCTCAATTTATGGTGGCGGAGTACAGTGGCGGCCCTTTATCCACGTCAAAGATGTCGGACGCATTATTGTAAACGCCATCAACCGCAACGACTTAAAAGGCATCTATAACATTGGCGCCATCAACATCCGCATCGGAGAAATGGCAAAGATAGTTCAAAAAATTACCGGCTGCAAAATTAAACACGTGGGCGTTGTGCCAAGCGATAAAAGAAACTATAATATCGCGACCGTTAAGGCGCGTAAGGCGGGGTTGCTTTTATCCAGGCATCGTCCGCTTGAGCACGGCATCAAGGAAGTTCTGCATCTGGTCAAAACCGGAAAACTCAAAAATCCGAATGACGATCTTTATCTGAACGAAAAATATCTGCTTAAACTAGCCAATCAAAAACTTATATGACACGGGTCCTTTTGTTGGGCCCCACCGGCATGCTCGGGAATGCCGTTTACGCGGCTCTGAAAGATAAATATCCCCTGGTGCTTGCCGGTAGGAGCCCCAAAAAACTGGAACTACTGGAAAAAGCCCATGGCGGCACCGGCCGGCACGCGTTCGTTTCGTTTGACGCTGAGCCAATCTTTAAAGATTTTCTGGACAAGCGCGGCTCCTCCAGCCCCTATCTGAATGATTTCTGGAATAAAGTCGGCGATATTGACTATGCGATAAACGCAATCGGCTTGACGGTCGCGGCCTCGGCCAAGGACCCCGCCCGAGCTCTATTTGTAAACGGCGCCCTGCCACACATCCTGGCCCGCCGCCTGGGCCCCAAACTGATAAACATTACCACCGATTGCGCCTTTGACGGCCGGGCCGGCCAACCCTATGACGAAACCGCATCGCCCTCACCGGTTGATATTTACGGCTTGTCCAAAACCATGGGTGAACCGCGTGAATGCCTCAACCTCCGCACCTCTCTCGTCGGCCGCGAACTTGAAAGCGCTTCGGGGCTGCTGGAATGGTTCTTGTCCCAGGATGGGCAAACTATTAACGGCTTTGAAAACCAATTCTGGAGCGGTCTCACGACCAAGCAATATGGACGGGTCTGCGATCAAATCATGAGCCAACCGGAAATTTTCCCCAAAACCGGCACTTATCATATTTTTGGCACCGCGCATTCCAAGCATGAATTACTTCAAAAATTCCAACAAAAATACAAAACCGGCCATAAAATCATTCCGGTAGCAGAACCAAGAATTAACCGGACTTTAGGAACCATCCACGACTTCAATAACAAGCTAAACATACCGTCGTTTGACGCAATGCTTAATGAGTTGTAAATTATCATCATGAACATCCTCGGTATTGTCGGCGCGCGTGCCGGTTCCAAAAGTATTCCCAATAAAAATATCCGGCCTCTTTTAGGGAAACCCTTAATGGCCCGGATCATTGAGGCCGCAAAAAAATCCAAACACCTGACTCGCTTGGTGCTTTCCACTGATTCGGAAGAATATGCGGCCATTGGCCGGGAGTACGGCGCGGAAACTCCTTTCATCCGCCCGGCGGAATTTGCCAATGACACTGCCTCCGATATTGATTTTTTGACTCACGCGGTTGGGTGGCTTGAAAAAAACGGGGGGTGGAAGGCCGACATAATTCTGCGCCTGCCGCCCACGACTCCCTTATGCAAAACCGAGCACATTGACGGCGTCATTGAACTGCTTTTGAATGATCCGGCGGCAACCTCGGCCCGCACCATCACCCCCGCGCCCAAACATCCTTATAAACTCTGGAGGACAGAGGGTGATTTACTTTTGCCGTTTATCCCCAAAGAACTGACCGGCTTTGATGAACCGTCCAACATGCCCCGCCAGGCCTTCATCCCGGCCTTTGCACATGTTGACGCGATCGCCGTACGCTACGACACGCTGATGCGCGACAAACTCTTGACTGGTCCCCGCGTCCGGTACATGAAGATCCCCAAAGCCGACGCCATCGACATTGACACCGAAAACGACTTTTTACTCGCGGAGATATTGCTTAAAAAAAGAATCGAAAAACAACCCTGATCAAGGGTTGTTTTTCGTCCGCCAACTTTTCACAATCTCGTGCTTCATCCTCGGCCACCTGTGCCGAACCAATAAAAACCACGGCCAAAAAATCATAAATTTACGACGGAGTGGAACAATCCGTGAAGTCAAAAGCCATTTAAGCGTCATCCAAACCGAATAGGTATAAGGGAAACGTGATAAATAAAATTTACCCACTTCGTCATCGGCATGGTTGGAGCGCACATTGAGGCGACTAAAAGTTCTAAGATATAAAACCTCCGGCACCGAATAGAAATGAGTGGACAATGCCGCCTCCGCCATCAAAATACGATCTTGGAACACGCAATTCGGCTGGGAACGCGCAATCAATTTATCCAAAAACTGTTTACGATAAAGCCCGTAAATAAACATCAGAGCCGGTACGCCCAACATCATCTTTTTATAAAGCCGATAATAAGAATCCCGGCTAAAATCCCATTCGCCTTGATAAATTACATCGTTCTTAATTTCACCTTCCGGATAAACTAAACGATAAGAACTCATGGCGACATCGTGATAAGGGTTCTTATCCAGCGCCCTCGCCAATGTTTCAATAAATTTCGGCTCCCACCAATCGTCATCCGCCGCCCACATAAAATAATTTCCTCTGGCAACCGTAGTCACAAATCTAAAATTGGCCAAAGGGCCGATGTTGTCTTTTTGGCGGATATAGCGCACCCGCGCATCGCGCGCGGCATACTCTTCGCAAATTTTGCCGGTCTCATCCGTCGAAGCATTGTCCGAAATAATCAACTCAAAATCTTTATAGGTCTGCGCCAACAAAGTATCAAGAGCCCGGCGAATGGTTTTAGAACCGTTATAGGTGGGCAGGCCAATGGAAACTAACTTGGACATAAAAAATTATTTAAATTCCGGCTTCTCCGACAGCTCCACCCTGACATAAATCTTCTTGCCTTTATGCAAAAAATAAGCATATGATCTGTCCTTAAAACTCCGCGAACGAAGCTGGTTGATTAAATCTCCGCCGCTATATTTTTTCTTCAAATCAATACAATCCAATTCGGCGACTTCACGCGCGAAATGATGCGTGGCCTTGGCCTTCTGAACCAAGGGCTTGATCTTCCAGGCACGCAAAGCCGACCACGTATCTTTGAATAATTGAACAATTACATCCAAGGCGCGCTCATACAGCGTGCCGGCGATATCCGTGGGATTTATCTCAACTTCACGCCGCGCGATGATGGGACCCGTGTCGATGCCCGCATCAATATAGTGCAGAGTCACGCCATATTTGGAACCGGAGGCCAACGCCCAAACGTGCGGGTATTTACCACGGTTCAAGGGCAGATAACTGTTGTGAAAATTTACGACACCGGATGAAAATAGATTGATGAATTCCGGTTTCAAAATATAGCCGAACCAGGCCGATATGGCCAGGTCGGCCTTAAGCCGGGCAATCCGCTCGAGCGTATCGTCCTCGCGAAGTTTATCGGCAAAAAAGACCGGCACCTGCGGAAAAACAGTGCGGATTTCTTTGGACATCTTGGCCTTATCTTCTGGATGTAGAACCAGGGCCACAATATCTTCTTTCCGCGACTTCAAGTACTTGGCGACAGCCAAACCCACCCGATCATTGGCCAATAAAACTATTTTCATTTTTATTTAATACGCTTAAGATAACCGCGGGGCGCAACTGAAATTAATAATTTTGCGTCAATTTCTTCATCCACCACGAATTCCTTATGTTTCTTTAAAAACTTCTTAACCGCCGTCATGGGGTTATCACCCTTTTTCCATGGACGGTTGGCCAACAAATCCCTTGGCAAATACTCTATGTCCGTATCAAACGCCACCAAATAACTGCCGCGCGAAACCAACGGCGCATATAATTCCAGCTCTTTCGCTACATGCGCGCCCGTGTGATTGGAATCTAAACAAACCAACGCGCGGCGGCCCTTGGTGATCTTCGCAACCTCGGCAACCACTTGTGGATCTACGGATGACCCCTCTATCATGGTAATGCGCCTGGCCAACGGATGCGCGAGAATACGCTTCTTATTATGTTCACGTATATCAATGTCCACGCCCACCACCCGACCGGCCCCCATCGCCTCCAAAAGAGAGGCATAAAAAATCAAAGAACCGCCGCGGGCGATGCCGGTCTCAATAATCACCTCGGGCTTCGCCCGCCAGACAATTTCCTGCATGGCCACAATATCTTGCGGAAATTGAATAATGGGCAGTCCCATCCAATCAAAATGATAAGAATACCCCTTGCGGCTGGACTCAATCAAAAACTTAAGTCCGAGCTTACGCAAAGTTTTATCCCGACTCATGGCCGCCATCTCCCGCCTTCTTTGCGCCTCAAATTTTTTAATATCGCTCATTGTCTTTATAACCCCAAAATCACCTTTAGAGTTTTGCTGACATATTCAACCTCCTCTTCCGTGATTTTCATCCCGCACGGCAAATTGATGGCTCGCGGTGAAATATCATAGGCGACAGGCGTATCGGCAGATGCGCTTATCGCCGGCACGGTGGATAGCGGATAAAAAAACGGCCGCGCTTGAATGCCCTTTTCTTCTAACCTCTTCATTAATTCTTCTTTAGTTAAACCGTTTATTATTTTTTTATCCAACACGGCCGTAACCATCCAATAAGTATGCTTAGTTCCCGAGCCTGCCTGCCGGTAGACATGGCTTGTCGAGGGACTACCGTTTGAAGATTCCTGATTCAAGGTAATCCCAGGCACGCCGCCTAAATACTTTTTATACCATTGGAAAATTTTAATCTTTTTCGCGATTAGTTCTTTGACGCGCGCAAGCTGCGCCAGGCCGCAAGCCGCCTGGAAATTGCTCATCTTATATTTATAGCCGATCTCCAGATTCCAAAAAACTTTTTTAGGGTCTTTGCAATGGTCGTTGTAATAGCGGGCTTTTTTGATAATTTCTTCATCATCCGTCAAAAGCATCCCGCCTTCGCCTGTGGTCAGGGCTTTGGAACCATGGAAGCTGAAAGCCGAGGCATCCCCAAAACTGCCCGCCATTTTCCCCCTATACATTGACCCAACGGACTCGGCTGCGTCTTCTATTACTTTCAAATTATATTTTTTGGCCAAAGCCAGAATCGGCTCCATGTCCGCCACATGGCCATACAGATTCACGACCAAAATCGCCCGCGTTTTGGGCGTGATTAGTTTGGCTATTGATTTAGAGTCAACGCACCAGGTCCTTGCATCAATGTCCGCGTATTTAACCTTGGCGCCGATCCAATAGAACGGCTCCACGCTCGCGATCCAGGTGATGTTGGGGGCAATTACTTCGTCATCTTTTTTGATGCCTAGAGCGAGATAAGCCAAGTGCAAGGCGGCCGTGCAGGAACTCGTGGCTAGCGCGTATTTCCGGCCAATGTATCTGGCGAATTTTTTTTCAAAAAGTCCGGTATATTTACCGGCATTCTGATCCCACCCGTCTTTCGCGGCCCGGGTGATCATCTGCACTTCTTTCCCGGTAATCCACGGCCCCGTTACGGGTATAAATTTCCTAATTTTTTTGTTCATTTGTCATTCTGAGGCCTTTTGGCGAAGAATCCTATAAATAAACCCTCCTAATTTATAACCCTCCCCATGGCTGATAAGTCCCAAATATGATTGAATGACCTCCGGCCTGGGGTCTTCGGCTATCCGCGCCATCATCCTCCTCCTTGTCGCCGCCCGCAAAACCCGATGATCGGTGAAATGCACCCACCCCAAGAAATCTACACCGAAAGCCAAGGTTTCTATGCTCACTTTCTTGGGATGGAGCTGAAGTTTTAATTTATTTTCCAAAAACTCACGGATTATCGGGATTAATGATCCGAGCCAATCTCTATTCTCTGAAAATACCACAAAGTCATCGGCATATCTGATATAGTGTTTAAGTTTCAATCTATGTTTAACGAATTGATCAAATTCGTTCATATAGATATTCACGAATAGCTGGGAAGTTAAGTTGCCGAGGGGAAGGCCTATCTCTATTCTTTCCTCTTTACGAAAACTGCCTATTACACAATTCAATAACCATCGTATTTTTTCATCCGAAATATACAAGTTCAAGATATTCTTCAATATCTGGTGGTCTATATTATCAAAGAACTTCCTGATGTCGCATTTCAGAATCCAGCAAGTCTTGGTATTGTTATGGCTGGCTTTATAGCCAAAAGCACGGAAACGATTGAGGGCTTTATGGGTGCCTTTGTTTATCTGGCAAGAAAAAGAGTCGGCAATAAATGTCTTTTGGAAAAACGGGTAGAGTATTCTATATATGGCACGATGGACTATCCTGTCCCTCACGGTGGCTTTGTGGATATGGCGGGGCTTGGGGTCATTGATACGGAAACTCTTATATTCGCCGTGTTTATAGGTTAGATTCCTCAAATCTTCGTGGAGTTGAATTAAGTTGTCCATTAGATTAAGTTGGAAGAGTTGGACATCGGGCTTGTTTCTTTTGTCTCTTATAAATTCTTGCCAAGCTGATAATAAATTATCCATTAAAATAATATTTTCAAAAGTTATGGAAAATTCACCATTTAAGACCCCCCCCCCCGACGAATTTACCCATTTTGAGGCGCTTGATCATAAGTTATAAATTATGGCATGAATTTTTGCCAAATTTCCCGAGAACCGTTCGTGTCACTGTAGGAGAAAAAATTGATCTGTTATTTTTAAAAATCATCAACTTGGTATTTAATGCCAGTTTATCACAAAAATCAGATAAGTTGGTTGTTTTAAAGAAAACTAGTTTATATCTGGATAATCTTAAATTTCTATTTCAGTTGATTTGGGAAATGAAGGTCTTGGATGATAAAAAATATATCCGAATTTCTGAACATCTTACTGATATAAGCAAAATGCTTGGGGGTTGGATAAGACAACAAAAAGAAAACTCCGCCTAAAAAGCGGAATTTTAGACGAAGAGATTTGCGGAAAGCGAGGAAACGATAGTTCCGATTCCACCTGTTCTGACGGTAGTTGAGGTTAGCGTTCCGGTTACCGGCGTTGTCATTCAGGCAGACGACGTGGCGATCACCATACGAGTCCTGCCATAATTGTACGAAATATCATCCGCGCCACCACCCTTTGAATGCTCTCGGGGCTGAATCTTATTTGGGGTCTTAACCCTCCAATATCTCGCACCAAGTATCTTCATTTTTATAAAATCAAAAAGCTTTGGCATAAGGCGCTTTACTCAAGAACTGCCCGATGCCGCTTAGTATTTTCTGATTCTGAAAATTGAGTTTCCGAAGCCGTAGCCGCGGAACAGCGCATCAATCTTCAATAATTATTTTAGCATAAATTAAAACGCCCCGCGCGAAGGATCGCACGGGGCAAGAGTTGCCAAGGGTCCAAGGGATCAAGGCACCAAGGGCCCAAGAAGAATTCAAGGATCCCAGAACCCTAAGTTCCCGAAGATTCCTTGCGGAAAGCGAGGAAACGACAGCCCCGACCCCACCTGCGCTGACGGTAGCGGAGGCCAGCGCTCCGGCCACCGGCGTCGCCACCCAGGCAGACGACGCGGCGATCACCACACGAGTCCCGCCACTCATCTCCGAGGCCGACCACCCAAACTTCCCGTTGAATGTTCGGGTGATCCTTGCCAAAACGCAAGGTTTCGCGGGAATTGCCAGGACGGTAACCCAGCTCTTCCATGGCAAGATGGGCATCCCAGGATTCCACCATATCCATCCGGAAATCCAGGAGAAAGGCCCGGGTAGATGCGGGGAGGTTCTGGTTCGGGAAATTGCTATCGCTGATGTTTTGATCTTCCCAGCCATATGCGCCGGCAGTACGGAGTTGAACCAGCGAGGAACCGTCATCGGAGCCGAGGGGGAATTCTTGAAAACGCGCCGACTTCTTGAGCGCGTCCACGATGGGACGACGCTTTTGAAGCAGGGTCTCGCGGGCAAACTCCGAAAGTCCCCGCCAACGGGGATCATTTTGGTGAGCGTTCCGCCAGACGAAATCCAGGTCGTCCGGCTGGGCATAGCGCTCCATCATCCGGCCGAAGTTTTGTTTCCAAGTCTCGAAATCCACGAACTTGGGACGGAGCTCTTCGGGGAGTCGGTCAATGAGCCAGAACTTTCTTTCTTCGCCTTCCGCTCCCTCCTCGTCCTTGAGATCGTAAATGATGCGGATAGCGCCATGGCCGAGGAAGTCGTTGTCTTGAACCTTGTCTTTTCTCAATGCATTGCCGTCTTTGGAGAAGACGGTGGCATCGTCAAGGTGCAGGCATTGTCCTTTGTGATTGATCCAGGAAACATGGTCGCACATGACTCTTACCTCCTTGAATCATTTGGAAAAGTGCTGATTAAGCACGTTGCCTAATCATGTGGGTAAATATAACAAATTATTGGTTTGGTGTCAACACCGGCAATGCCTGATCTTTCTCACTCAAAATCGGGTTGCGCATAGGCCACGCCACCGCAATCTCCGGATCGTCATAACGGATGCCGGCCGAGAGTTCCGGCACATATTCTTCGTTAATCAGATATTCCACCACCACGTCGTCAGTCAATGTCTGGAACCCATGGGCACAACCCTTGGGGATATAAAGCGCGGTGTAATTATCCTCTTTCAATTCCACGCTGATCCATCGTTTATAATCAGGAGAATTGGGCCGCAAATCCACCGCCACATCATATATCTTGCCTTTCACGCAACGCACAATCTTCGCCTCTTCTTTGGGATCTTTTTGGTAATGCAGGCCACGAATAGTGCCGGCGCGCTTGGTCACGGCCTGGCTCGCCTGCTTAATGGAAAATCTGTCTATCCCCCGCCTCACCAAATCCTCGTCAAAAGTACGCATAAAATAACCCCGATCATCCATCTGCGGTTCCAGTTTGATAATATAAACATCCTTAATATTTGTTTTTTGAAAATTCATGTTAAATAATTTTTATTTCCGGCACCGGAATAATAAATTTTCCGCCCGCCTTCTTATAATCCCGCAATTGCTCCACTACTTCATCCGCGATATTCCAACAAAGCACTAAGAGATAATCCGGCTTTCTATCCGCGATCACACGAGGATGGAGCACCTTCATCTGCATACCCGGCGTATAAAGACCCTGCTTTGCCGGGGCCTTATCCACTATAAAATCCAAATACTTATTGCCGATGCCTAAATAATTCAAAAGCACGTTACCTTTGGCCGGCGCACCGTAAGCGGCGATCCTTTTGTCTTGTTTTTTGAGTGTTGCTAAAAGCTCCAGAAGATTAGTTTTTAATTTGGCGACACTTACCCCCATTTTAACGTAAGTTTCAAATTTATCATATCCCGATTTCAATTCTGCAGCCAGTAATTCCCCAACGCTTTTACTAATGGGAAATGCTCCGGGATACGACGCGAAAATTCGGAGTGATCCGCCCTGTACCGGCGTGAGTTCAAGATCATAGATGCGCAAACCGGAACGTTCAAACACATTTCGCAAGGCAAGAAGCGAATAATAAAAAACATGTTCATGATAAATAGTATCAAATTTATTTTCCAGCAATCCTTTAAGGTACGGGAATTCAAAAACGGCCGTGCCGCGCGGGGCAAGGATCACCCGTACTCCATCCAAAAAATTATTAATATTTGGCACATGAGCCAAAACGTTCGCCCCAAATACCAAATCTGCCGTCACTCGTTCATGCTCTTTCAAATGGATCGCGAAGGCGTGAGTAAAAAATTCGGGAATAGTAGGTATGCCGCGGCTGTTCGCCAAGCGCGCGATATTCTTAGCCGGATCAACGCCCAAAATCGGAATACCGACTTTATCGAAGCATTGAAGCTGCGCCCCGTCATTGGAAGCAATTTCCAAAACCAGACTCTCTTTACCCAACCTCAATCTTTTGATCAATACGTCGGCCGTTGCCTCGCAATGCGCGAGGAACGATGCCGAGGTTGAAGAAAAATAAAGATAGTCCGTAAAAAGCTCTTCGGGTGGGATGGTTTTGGTGAGTTGCACCAAAAAACACTTTGGACAGAAAGCCGTGGCCAACTCATATTTTTTTTCATGCTTCAGATCCGCCTTTTTCAAAAAAGCGTTCACCAGAGGCATGCGCGCCAGCGAAAAAAAGGGCTTCAGTTTTGTATTACAAGATCTGCACTTCATATCAAATTATTTTATGAATAAAATCAGAAATTTGTTTATTGGTAATAGCCAGCGCTGTCCGAGGAGACACATAGAACTGTTCGTACCAGTCGAATGTCAGCCGGAGCGCTTCATCCAAGCCATAGATTGGCTTCCAATTCAATTCTTTTATGGCCCTGGCCGGATCCAATTTCAAGATCTGAGATTCCGGCTTGCTCGCGTCCGGATGAATCCGATAACGCAAATTACCGAGTCGCGCTGCGGCAGCAGTTACCACGTCAATGGTTTTGGCCGAACTTTCTTCCGGTCCAAAATTCCACGGCCTAGAAAAATCACCGGCTCCATTTATAAGTTTTTCTGCGAGCTTTGCATAACCCCACAAAGGCTCCAAAACATACTGCCAAGGCCGCACGGCATCGGGGTTCCTAATCAGCAACAAGTTATTGTTTTCATATCTGGCTCTCACAATATCCGTCAAAATCCTATCCTCGCCCCAGTCCCCGCCGCCAATAACATTCCCCGCCCGGGCAATTGCGATTTTCGCGGCGCCGCTCTCCCCGAAAAATGCCTTCATGTATGATTGCGTCACAATGTCGGCCGCCGCCTTGCTGGCGCTATATGGGTCATTGGCGCCCAAAGGATCTGTCTCGGCATAGGCCGCCCCGAGGCGCTCCGCATAAACCTTGTCAGTTGTGACTATGACCGCGGCTTTTACGGACGAATTATTGCGAATAGCCTCCAGCACGTTCGCCGTCCCCAGCACGTTGGTTTTATGGGTCAGCAACGGCTCATTATATCCGGTCCGGACTATCGCTTGCGCGGCCAAATGAAAAACGATTTCCGGTTTTTCTTTCTTGAAAATCCGGTCCAGTTTTTGGTAATCACAGATATCCGCGAAATAGGTCTTGACCCTGTCTTTCAATTTTATAGCCGTAAAAAGATTGGGCTTGGTATGCGGCCGCAAAGCAACGCCCGTAACACTCGCGCCCAATTCGCAGAGCAGTTGCCCGAGCCACGCACCCTTAAACCCCGTGTGGCCCGTAATCAACACTTTTTTATTTTTATAAAATTCTTTCATAAATAGCTACGAAATACGAACAATTTACGAATATACTAAAACTTATTTCTTCAACTTTCGTATATTCGTATTTTTTCGTATTTCGTAGCCGCTTTCCCACACCGCCCAAGGACGGCCCCCCGCCCACACTCTGTTCAACTCCTCCAACTCCTGGTAAGTATCAACCGCTTTCCAAAAACCGTCATGGCAATAAATAGCCAGCTGTTTTTCTTTAATTAATTTAGGGAAAGCCAACTCCATGGGTCCGGATTCCAGATAATCAAAGATCTTTTTGTTAAAAATCATGAAACCGCCGCTCACGTATTCCTCCATTCTCGGCTTCTGGTCAAAGTTCGTCACCAAACCATTTTTACCAATCTTAACCATGCCATATTTTGAGTGGGGATGAACTCCGGTTATGGTCGCGATCACGTTCTTTTTACGATGAAATTTTATCAAATCGTTTATATCCAGATCGGAGACGCCGTCACCATAAGTCACCATAAAAGTGTCGCCTTTAATGTATTTTTTAATCTGCAAAAGGCGCGCGCCGGTCAAACTCTCCAGCCCCGTGTCCGCGAACGTGATCCTGAAATCATCTTTTTCACCGGAATGAAATTCCAGTGAATTTTTGGCTAAAGAAAAAGTAAAGTCATTGGCCAGGGCCCGATGGTTCAAAAAATAATCCTTGATCATACCGCCCTTATACCCCAAAGCCAGCACAAAATGATCGTGGCCGAAATAAGCATAATGCTTCATGATGTGCCACAAAACCGGCCGGCCGCCCACTTCCACCAAGGGCTTGGGCCTGTATTCGGTTTCCTCCTTCATGCGGGTACCCTTACCGCCGCACAAAATAACAACCGGGATTGATTCATTTGGCATATTTATATAACAAATTCAAGGCCAACATCTTCCCACCCGCCCATTCGCCTTAATTTAGGTTGGATACCTTGTAAAAATAAGAATCCTCATTAGCTAAAAGTTCGGCCGGTGAACCGGTTTCCAAAACCCTGCCTTCTCCCAAAACCAACAATCTATCCGCACTCATAACCGTGGACAGACGGTGCGCGATGGCAATTATGGTTACGTCGCCCTTTAAATCTTCTATGGTCTTTTTAATCATCGCTTCCGACTCATTGTCCAAGGCGCTGGTCGCCTCATCGAAGACGATTATTTTGGGATTCCTGGCCATGATGCGCGAGAGCACTATCCTCTGTTTTTGGCCGCCGGAAAGCAGCACCCCTCGCTCGCCCACGACGGTCTCAAACCCTTGCGGCAATTTTTCTATAAACTCATCGGCCCCAACAAGTTTCGCGGCTGCGACAATGGCCTCATCGGTAATGCCGGCATCAAAAAACCGTATATTGTTCCTGACTGTATCGTTCTTCAAAAACATATCTTGCGCGACATAACCGATATTCCGCCGCCATTCGGCCAAACTGATTTCCCGTACGTCCACGCCGTCAAGTAAAATGGCGCCTTCGCGCACTTCAAAAAGACGCAGTAATAGATCCACTACAGTGGTTTTACCGACACCCGATGGGCCGATAATACCCGCCATCTCGCCCTTCTTAATCGTAAAATTCGTCTTGTTCAAAACATATTTATCGGCAATATACGCAAAACTGACATCCTTAAATGACAGCTCTTTTTGAAATTCAAATTTTCCCGCTCCGTAAAATTTTTCTTCGTTTTGAGCAATCTCTTCTTGCAATTTATTAATGCTTTTAATATAGGGAATGGTGTCGTTTAATTCATTCAGGGCCTCCTGGATCTTGCCAAAATAAACAAAGGTCTTGTGAATCAGGTAAACCGTCGCCACAAATACGCCGATGTCAAAACTGGAAAACTTATAAGCCACGGCAAACACTCCGGCGATAAAAACTACGCTGAACGGCTCCAAAATCACGGAAGTAATTGCCTTCACGAACGTCAGGGCTTTGCGCGCTTTGGTAAATTTGACGAAAAAATAATCCGCCGCGTCGGACACTCGCCCTTCTAAATTCATGGACTTGATGCTCTTGAGACCCAGCGCATTCTCGGTCACATAACCGGCGATGGCAAAAGCCGCTTTAGTCCTTTTCTCGGCCAGATTTTTAATCTTGGCGGACAAAGGATTATTGACCAACAAGAAAACCAGGCCGCCCACGACCGTCGCCGCAGTTATAAGCGGAGACAATAGCAATGCCATCGTAACATACACGAAAAATCCGGCGATATCGGTGATATTGTTCGCAACAGACTTAAGCGATACGAAAGTATAATTCAAATGACTCAAAAGCAGGTGCTGCATGTCCCCCACTTTTTGCTTCAACAGATATCCCCAAGAAGCGGTTAGAGAATTTCTGTAAATTTTTTTCCTCATCTCTAATTCAAAATTGGCGAGCATCATAGTGCTGACATAACCGAATCCCAGACGTAAAATTGCCTTCAATATAAATAAAGAACAAATAAGCACCAACAACGGCGCGAGACCCGACTTGATATCAAAATAAGTAAAGGCCACGCCGATATTCCGTGACACGATGTCGCCACCCAACGTATCTTTGCCGGTTATAAAAGAAAAGATTGGCACCAAAACACCAATACCCAAACCCTCCAATAAACTGCTCGAAAATCCGAGGAGAGTTAAAAATAAAACCTTATACCTATAAATGCCGAAAACTCGGTAAATCAAACCGAGGTTTTCTTTGATATTCTTTATTTTCCTAAAAATATTCATTTAACTTTTTCCGGCAAACAATGCCTGCTCTGCCAAATCCGAAATTATGTGGCCAATGGCAATATGCGATTCCTGAATATGCGAGGTAGAGTCCGAGGGAATGATGATGGGCAATTTAACGAGCGGCGCCAATTTACCACCGTCTTTGCCGGTCAACCCTATCGTATAAATACCCAGATCGTTTGCGGCCTTGACCGCTTTTAATATGTTAAGCGAATTGCCGCTGGTGGTAATCGCCACAAAAACATCGCCTTTATTGCCCAAACCCTCCAACTGGCGACTGAAAATATCCTCAAAACTGTAATCATTGCCGGCAGCAGTAAGGATTGAGGTATCCGTAGTCAGGGCAATAGCCGGTAAACTGCGCCTTTCTATTTTATAGCGCACCACAAATTCAGCGGCGATATGCTGCGCGTCTGCCGCGGAACCGCCGTTGCCGGCAAGTAACAATTTTCCACCACGGCGATAAGCATCGACGATAACCGAAATTGCCTGTTCAATCTCAGGAATCAGATTTTCCGCCACTTTAATTTTTACAGCCGCGCTTTCACGAAGCGCGGCACCAATGGCTTGTTTCATTTTATTTATTAAGCGAACTGATTATTAAATCAAAAATCCGTTTAGATGCCAAGCTGTCTAATTTATAGCAAACAATATCCCTCATAACTGCCCGCTCGGCCCCGTCGATTTTCGGATTCTCGAGATAATTCTTCGTATACTGAAAAAGTTGCGGGAGGTCATAAGCAATTTTCAAGGCGCCGGTTCTGATTACGTCCTGGAAATGTACGAAATCTTTGAAACGCCGTATCGACCGATAAAGCGGACGCTGCTGATACCCGTCAAAAGCCAGAGCCATAATCGGCTTGTCAAAAATGGAGGCCTCCATGATGGCCGTGCTGTAAGTCGCAATGACCAGCGACGAGTGCCGAAGCAAATTCACGAAATATTTGCTTTTTTCCAAATCACCCCAAAACTCGCGTTTATAAAACGCCACGCGAGGATGTTCCTCAAACCGGTTGAATTTTTGTTCGTCAAATTCTTTGTCCTTGCCCCTGCCGCCGTAATAAGGCCTGATAACCAAACGCACGTCGCTCCCCAATTTCCCCTCGTCCATCCACTTGATTAATGTTTCGATAATATCCGGCTCATCCGGACAGTAAGTGCTGCCGGAAATATAAATTATAAACTTGGCATTTTCCGGAAACCCCAATGCATCGACGGTCTCTTTTTTGGAAACCCAATTTTTTTGATCGGTCATAAAATCAAAATACGAATAGCCGGTTACATGAGCTCGCTCCGGCTGATAGGCCTGGAAACTTACGGCCGCTTCTTTCACCTGCTCGCTCGGCACCAATAATTCATCCGCCCCAAAAGCCATAAAGTATTTATCCAAATGGTCCCAGCTCGCCGGCATGCCCATGCTCCGCACCTCTCGCCGCCTGGCTTCGGCCAACAAGTTTTGATCAAACCAACCATAAATGTGGCTCGCGAAAACCAAATCGGGCTGATATTTTTCGAAAATTTCGGCGAATGGCCGGAACTTAAAAATACGCAGGAATAAATATGGCACGGCTTTCCTTTTGATAAACTCCGAGCGTCCCAAAATATTGGCGATTAGCCATTTAATCGGAGCGATGTGCCTTTTACCGCCGGCCGGCGGCTCATCCGGCCGCATACCCATGGTGGCCAAAATCCGGGTCGTATCCGTGTAGATCAAATACGAATATACAAAATAAAACAATTTTTGAAACAATGATTTATTCAGCGGAACATTGATGCCCTCATAAGCCAGGTTAGGACCGACCAAGGGCCCGAACGTTGGGAGATATTTGTCGTAATCGCGTTTTTTCTGGACAATGATCACCAACCGAAAATTCCGGTTTATCCGGCTATAATTTTTCAGACGGTCGAAAACACTGCCCTCAAAAAAGAAAAGGTTTTTAAACACGGCCGGCGAAGCGATAGGCAGAAATAAGGTCTTCATTTATGATTATAATAAAACACTATAATACAAACCCAAGTCACGGCGGCATTGCATTCGTCCGGCGTAAAACATATACTGGCCTTATGATTAGAAAAATCATCAACAAAATCGGCAGCAAAACAAAGCAAGCATTATTCCGTTGGCGCAACCGAATTTCTTTCCAAAAAAACCCCGCCCTGAAAGAGGTTTATGCCGTATTCAAAAATTCTCCGGAAGGAAAATGGATCATCGGACAAAATGACGCCCTGGAATTGTATTACTTGATAAAACAATTTAATCCTAAAAATATC
>CAYHSY010000005.1:0-24943 GCA_964359435.1 uncultured Candidatus Saccharibacteria bacterium | reverse complement strand
GAATTATCTTGGAAGCGTACCGATAAATTTGACGCCGAGATCTCCACAAAGTTGGACAGAAGCCCGATTTGGCTGGGGATCAGGCGATAGTACATTGAAAGGGTAGTACTATGTTGAGGCGGATTGCCAGGTGGTCCTCTGCGGCCGTGATCTTTTTTACTTTCCTGATGGTTGTGCAAGCGTGGATGGGTGAATGGGTTTCTCTGGCATTCTCCGTGTTTTCTTGGTCCTTTGCGTTTTATCTGTATTTTCATGTGCGGGCGCGTGAAAAAGACGGCTTCTGGTTGCCATATGGCCCTTTGAATAAAGCCGTGACCGAGGCATTGGGAGAGATTGCGGCTAACAACGAACTTTTGCCTACGCGTGAAGATGCCCTCATTTTTGCGATAAGGCGGGCTTACCTCATAGATCTTTTCAGGAGGAAGGGTCGGCGCGTGGTGGCCAGATCACCGGATTATTCAGGCAGGGAAGTCGTATTCAATGATACCAATCCCGAGTCAGCCGAAATTCACGAGGCCTTGGATGGCGGGGCGGCATGGAGAGCCGGCGAGGACGATGAAGACGCCGAACCAACCGGCACGGGCTAGGGCATCAATCCCAGCACCTGTTTAACCTCTTTCATTTTGGCTGTCGCAACCGCGACGGCTGTTTTTTTACCGGCGGCCAATACTTTTTCCAGCGTCTTCGGTTTTTGGAGCAGGGCCTTTTTCTTGTTTCTGAAATCGGCAAAGTAATCGGACACGGTTTTTGCGATCGCTATTTTGAAATCGCCGTAATTTGCGTTTCGAAATTCTTTTTCTATACTTGCTATTGTTTGGCTGGAAAGCGCGGCCATAATATCCAGAAGATTCTCGATACCCGGTTTATTATCGAGGTATTTAATTTCATTGCCGGAGTCCGTGACGGCGCGTTTGATTTTTTCTTCAATGACCGCCGGTTCGTCGTCAATAAAAAGGCAGCCAGCGGGGCGCGATTTGGACATTTTTTTGGACGGGTCGTCTAGCGACATTAGCCGTGGAATTTGGGTTTGAAGCGATTTTGGTTCCACAAAAATTGCGCTGAAGCGGTTGTTGAATTTGCGTGCCAGGGCGCGGGCAAGCTCCAAATGCTGGAGTTGGTCCTCGCCGACCGGGACGGTACTTGCGTTATAAAGTAGAATATCCGCGGCCATTAGTACGGGATAGGTGAAAAGGCCGACATTCGCCTCTTCGCCGCCCTTATCTTTGAATTGCGTCATCCGGCGTAATTCACCGAAAGGCGCGATAGTGCTCAAAATCCAGGCGAGTTCCGTGCAGGCGGGTACGTCGGACTGGAGAAAAATAACGGATTTTTTGGGATCCAGGCCGGCGGCCAAATAACCGGCGGCCACATCCAAAATTTGGGAGCGTTTTTCTTTGGGGTCAAAGTCCTCGGTTAGAGAATGATAATCGGCGATAAAGAAATATAGCCGATCATATTCGCCCGAGTTCTGAAGATCGACGAAGTTTTTGAGGGCACCCAGGTAATTGCCGAGATGCAGGCGACCGGAGGGCTGGATGCCGGAAACTAGAACTTTTTCCATATGAAACCATTATACCTCAATAATCACGGGTAAGACCATCGGTCGGCGCTTGGTTTTTGTGTAGAGATACTGCCCGATTTGGTCGCGAACCAGCCCTTTGAAGTAATCGGGGTCAAATTCGCGGTCGCGGGGGATGCGCGTCAAAAGATTGCGCAAGCGCTTTCTTATTTCTTCCAGGAGGGTTTGATGTTCGCGGAGATAAATGAAGCCGCGGGAGATTATGTCGGGATTTTTGAGCAACCGGCCGCCTTGGCGGGCAATAGTCATAATTATGACCACCATGCCTTCTTGCGCCAGGATTTTACGGTCGCGGAGCACCACTTCTTCGACGTCGCCGACGCCTAAGCCGTCTACCATTACATAGTAAGCGTCAATGCGTTCGCCTGTTACGCGCAGGCCCTTTGGCGAAAGTTCCAGCACTTCTCCGTTATCTATGAGAAGCGTTTGCTCCTTGCGCATACCAACTTCTTGGCCTAATTCGGCGTGGGTGGCGCGCATGAAATAATAACCATGTACCGGCAGCAAGTATTTGGGCTTCATAATCTTGATGACCTGTTTCAATTCCTCCTGCGGAGCATGGCCGGAGGCATGAATGTCGATAATACTGGAGGTGAAGACTTTGGCGCCTTGGCGAGCCAAGTTGTCTTTTAGCGTCTGGACGCTGCGTTCGTTGCCGGGAATGACCGAGGACGAGAATATGAAGGTGTCACCCGGCTTGACGCGGACGCTCCTGTTCTCGCCGTTCACAATTTTCCTAAGTCCCGCGTTGGATTCGCCTTGGGCGCCGGTTGAAAGCACCAGGATTTTATCGTCTTTGTGTTTATGGATTTCTTCCAGGGAGATGATCAGATCCTTGCGCGACAGCTTGATATAGCCCAGTTGTTGGGCGATTTGGACGTTGGCTTTCATGGAGAAGCCGTTGATGGCCACGTAGCGGCCCAATTTGTCGGCAATTTTGATGATTTCGCCGATGCGCGTGATCATGGAAGAAAAAGTCGCGAGAATAATTCTGCCTCGCGCGCTCTTGAAGAGCGTTTCCAAGTTTTTCTCAACTTCGCGTTCTGATACGGAAAATCCTTCCCTTTCGGCGTTAGTGCTGTCCAGCATCAAAAGATCGATGCCGAACTTGGCAACGCGTTCGAACTCTTCCAAGCCCATCGGTTCGCCCTGCTCATTGTAGTCAATCCTAAAGTCGGCGCAGTGGGCGACATTGCCGGCTGGTGTGCGGAAGACCACGCCGGTTGTGTCCGGCACGGTGTGAGCCACGTCAAAAAATTCAGCCGTAAAATATTTGCCCAGCGGCACGCTATCACGGTTTTTAACGGTGATAAATTTAGGCGTCGGGGCATTCGGGAAATCCTCCTGTCTTTTGGCGACAATTTCACGGGTAAGAGCGGTTGTGTAAATCGGCGGATTGCCGATTTTGCCCATCACATATTGGACAGCGCCAATGTGGTCATAGTGGGCGTGAGATAAGACCAGGCCTCGGATATTCTCCTTCTTTTTTTCCAGATAAGCGACATTCGGAATAATATAATCGATGCCCGGTGTTTCTTCTTCCGGAAATTGGATGCCCATATCCAAGATGATTATTTCATTCTTATATTCCAAGAAAGCCGAATTGCGGCCTATTTCTTCCAATCCGCCCAAGGGCACAATGCGAAGCACGTCGCCTTCCGGCGTTTTAAGTGTTTTGACTCCGCGAAGCCCTTCTTTTTCCGGCGCTTCGCCCCGGCTTTCGCCGGCTTTGAATTTTGATACTGCTATTTTAGGTGACATCATATAATAATGGATAATTAAATGATTAATTTTAATAATAGAGATGTGCCCCCGAGAGGATTTGAACCTCCACGAGATTGCTCTCACAGGCACCTGAAGCCTGCGCGTCTGCCATTTCGCCACAGGGGCATTTTATTATATACAGTTTTTAAGAAATTCTTGACCAATACCCGATTTTAGATATTTTTCTCGTTTTCTCGATTCTGCCCTCGTTTGGTATTTTTCAATCAGGATCGTTGTAAATGGTCTGTAGGCCCTCGTTGTTTTTTCTTTCCCTTGCTGGTGTTGATTTATCCTGCGCTTATAATTATTTGTTAATCCAACATAAATATATTTTTTAATTTGACTCTTAATGGCATATACGAAATACATAATATTAACTTAAGCTAGCGCGCCTGCCTGCCGGCAGGCAGGTCTGCCATTTCGCCACCTCGGCTTTTATTGATTTACCCTTAGAAGTCAGACCAATTTTTTACTTGCATGCATGTCGCTTTTAATCGCAAAACAATAACAAAAACAAGAATTTTAACCTATAAATTGGCTTTGAAATTTGTCTGACTTCTAAAGGAAGAGCAAAATGAGTTAATTGATTACCGCGAGGAGAAATTAACCAGTAATTACATTATAGCAGATACGGATTAAAAAAGCAATACCCCCCTATTTGAAAACGCGCTTGGTGCGTAAATACCAACCGGAAACGTCGTTAAAACGGCTGGCCGGCGTGACCGGCGATTCCGGCAAATTGGCCTGTAATTGCTTGGATTTTACGTATAGATAATTGGGTGAAAACAGGAAGATAGCCGGCCGATCTTCCAGAAAGAGCGTTTGTAATTTTTCCAGATTGGCGACGCGGTTTTTTGGGTCGGGATCTTTACGGATTGATTCCATTAAGGCGTCCGCTTTCTTGTTTTCATAAACAGCCAGATTCAGGCCGGGGAAGAAGCGTTCCGTGGAATGCCAGAAGGCGAAAATATCCGGATTATTTTTGAGGACGTTGCCGAAAATGATCGCGTGATAGTTGCGGGTTTCAATGACGGATTTATTGAGATCCGAGATGTTGCCGGGTATAATAATCAGCTTTACCCCGATCCTGGCCCATGCTTCTTTGACGGCCGCCGCGGCTTGCATCAGGAAGGGTATTTGGGGAACAGCCAATTCAAATTCCAGCCGTACTTTATTGCGATTGATTAGTTTTTCTCTGACGCCGTCATCGCTTAACAGCCATTTGGCCTCATCCAGTATTTTTTGGGCCTCCTCCGGGGAAAACGTTTCATCTTGGTAGAGCGCTTCATTGTAACCCTCGATGCCGGGCAAAACCGGGCCATAAACCGGCGATGCTTGGCCGGGCAGTACAGCTTCCACAATTCCGGGACGGTCGGTAGCCAAGGCCAGCGCCGTTCTTACCGCCCGTTCTTTGAGGGCCGGATGAGTGCTTTGGTTTAGAAATATGGCATAATAGCGCGGAATCGCCAGTGTTAATAAATCATGGCCGACATTGATGTTTTTTATGTCGTTGTAATCCAGTCCGCCAAAGCCGGTTAAGAGAAGCGCGTTAAATGAGTTTATAAGTTCCGCGGAAGCGGAGAAAAATTTAATCCGTAATTTTTCAATGAATGGTTTATCCCCCGCGTAATGGGGATTGGCGACCAATTCATAATCCGTGATGAAACCATCGCGACGTTTTTCATATTTGGAGAAGCTGTACGGTCCGCTGCCGATCGGTTCAAGATTATAGGCGGAGAGACGCAGATTATTGGCGGGGATATTGCCAAAAATATGCTGCGGGATGGGCCGGAGTTCGCGCAGATTATCGGCCAGAAAAGCGTACGGCGTTTTGGTGGTGAAGCGTATTTCCCGTTCGCTTAACCTTTCAGCCACCACGCCTTGCCAAGTGGGGAAGAGGAGCGAGCGGCTGGCGGCGTCTTGAATGATTTCAAGCGTGAAAAGCAGGTCATCGGAAGTCAGAGGTTCCCCATCGCTCCAGCGAAGGTCTTTTTTCAAAATAATCGTCCAAGAACGCAGATCGTCGGATTTTTTATATTCGTCGGCCAAGGTAAGAGTGTCGGCGAATAATAAGGTCGTGAGATCCCTGTCCGCTTCATTACCGCTGACCAATACAGGGTTGATCAGAGTCGGCTGGCCGATAATGCCTTCAACATGTTCGCCTCCGGAAGCGGGGACCGTTTTTGTCGCGTTAAAATAGAAGCGGGCTCCAAGAACGGCGCTGGCCAGCAAAAAAACGGCCACGCCGCCACGAAGCGCCCATTTTTCTCTAGGGGTAAGGTTCTCCAGCAATTTGCGGAGTTTAGCAGGCATGTTTTAATTATACATCATCAGCCGGGATCGGCCGGCGCGTCAGGATACGGCGTTTAGACCAAGAAATGAGCTAAGGCCAAGATGCCGAAAAGCACTACCAAGATTACGGTGGTTATGAAAATGATTTTTTCAAAGCCGCGGCGCGCTTGATAAAAACCGCCGCTCTCGGAGCCGCCAAAAATACCGCCACCCATATCCGCCGAACGATCTTGAATCAAAATCAGGGCGATGACTAGAACGGAAACGATGATTTGCGCGACGCTGATAATCAGAGTCATGATTGTATTTCGTTATTAGATAATTGCTCTGTTTCGCGGATGAATAATTTGACGCTCCAATGCACCAGAAGATTCGCGACGCTGATAATCAGCGTGCCGTAGAGGAGCGTCGGCAGTCCCTTAATTGTAATGTAAATGGAGCTAAAGTCAATAAGGTAGAGGATTCCGGCATTGATAATAATGGTAAAGAGCCCCAGGGTCAATAAAATAAGCGGTGTAAAAATAAGTTTAAGGATGGGCCTTAAGAAGATATTGCCGGCAGTGAGGAACAGGATGACGGTGCTAAATTCTTGCCAGATCAGACTGATTTGGAAATCAGGTAAAAGGCGCGCGGCTAATAGCAGTCCCAGGGCGTTGCCGACGAGATAGGAGGCGAGGCGGAGGAGTAATTTCATGATTTTATTTTAAGATATTCAATAGCGAAATGCCAGTCATTTCTGGCGGTATGGGTAAACCCAGCAATTCTAAAACGGTGGGAGCGACGTCGGAAAGAATGCCGGCCACTTCGGTTTCCGCTTTTTCAACTACGCTTTGATTTTTGGGGTTGACGAAGTTTTGGTTGATGAGATAAATTGGCACGGGGTTTTTGTTGTGCTTGGTTTCAATTTCACCGGTCAGAGGGTCGCGCATTTGTTCCAAGTTGCCGTGGTCTGAGGTGATGATAAGGTAGGCTTCTGCGGCGAGGCAGGCGTCATAGATGCGTTTAATCTCTTCGTCAATGATCTGCGCGGCTTTTATCCCGGCTTCAAAGTTGCCGGTGTGGGCGATGATATCGGGATTCGCGAGATTAGCCAAAATGAAGTCGACGCCTCCTTCGCCGAGAGAGGCAACTATTCGCGCGGTGATTTCTCCGGCCCGCATTTCCGGGTGCTCATCATGGCGGGCAATGTTTTCCGAAGGTATAAGGACGCGGTATTCATTGGTGAAATGCTCTTCCCGCAGGCCGTTGAAAAAATAAGTTACGTGGGCGTATTTTTCCGTTTCCGCCACGCGGAGCTGGGTTTTATCATTGGCCGCGAGAATTGCTCCGAGCGGATTTTTAACCGTGTCGGAGGGGAAGGCGACGGGAATTGCTAATCTGGAAGAGTAGTTGGTAAAGAACGCGATGGCCATATCTTTCAAGGCGACTTTTTCAAAAGCGGAAAAATCCGGCGCGGCGAAACATTCGGCCAGTTGTTTGATGCCGTCTTCCCGGAAATTGAAGAAGATTAAGGCATCGCCATCTTTGGGCGCGCCATCGGTGTCTGTCTGCGCCGGTTCCGCGTATTCGTCGTTCAGGCCGTCAGTGTAATTTTTTTTGAGCCACGAGATCCCGTCCGGCGCGATTTTGCCTTTGCCGAAGATGGCGTTATAGAATTTGGCGGTGCGGTCATAATGTTCATCCCGGTCCATGCCGTAATAGCGGCCGCCGACGGTTGCGATTGAGCCGAGTCCGGTTTCCATTAACAGGGTTTCGGTCTGCCGCAGCAGTTCGGCGCCGGATTGGGGCGGGGAATCCCGGCCGTCCGTGATGAGGTGCAGAAAAAGTTTTGAGACACCTTCATTTTTCGTAAATTTTACGAGCGCTTCCAGGTGGTCTTGAGCCGCGTGGACGTGGCCGGAAGTCAGGGCGCCAATCAGATGAACGGCGCCGCCTTTTGTTTTTGTGCGGGCAATAGTTTTTTTCAAAACCGCGTTATCAAAAAAGGAGCCGTTCTGGATGGTAATGGAGATGCGCGGATAATGTTGATAAATAACCTTGCCGGCACCGAGGGTGATATGGCCGACTTCGGAGTTGCCTTCCTCGTTCCAGGGCAGGCCAACCGCGATACCCGAGGCCTCCAGCGCGCCATAGCGGTAATTCTTTTTGAGAAAATCCAGCGTCGGAGTACCGGCGACATGTATGGGGTTGGAAACGTCTTTCCGTCCGAGGCCAAAGCCATCCAGAATTAAAAGGACGACGGTTTTTTTCATTTACTTTAATTCTAAAATAAAATCCGCGATTCAGGAACCGCGGGTTAAATGGCTATAAGCACGGAGGCGGAATCGGATGCGCCGGCCATCCGGACTGCAGGGTAGAAGATTTAGGGTTTCAAGCACGATCGGGGCCGCGGCGAAATACATGAAATTGGTAAAATGTCCGGATGAGAAGAGCAAGACCCAGATAATGATCAGTGTGGCGGTGGAAAGAAGCGGTCCTGCCAGAATGATTTTGATTTCTTCGGCGAGCCGCTGCCGTTCCGGCCGGCTGGCGGTCGGACGTTCGTATTGATGGTATCCGTAGAAGGGCGGGAAGCCCAACCGGAATCGGACACCGCGCGTCACCCAGGAGAAAGAGAGCCGTTTGAGGCCGATTTCAAAATGGGTTGTGCGGTAGCCATAGAACCGGGCGGTAAGAGCATGGCCCAATTCGTGGATGGCGGTATGCGCGTAGAATAGGGCCGTGACGAGGAATATAATCCAGAATGGAAGGCCCATGATTATCTCCTTACTATTGGAACTACTTTGATAATACGCCGTGTTTTTATTTAATCAACGGCGGCGATGAAATTAGACAAACTTCCTGACTTTTGGTAAGGTTATATAAATAAGTAAGCGATTGTATAAAATAAAAGTCCTTATGTTGATTTTAGCCATTAATTATTTCGCTTCCAATCAATCCGTGTTTAGCGGTTTTGCGCCGCATTATGGCGCGGAGAATTTGGCAAGCACGGAAAAATATGTCAGAAACCGTAATTTTGGGCATTGTGGCGTTGGCGCTGGGGATCGCGGCGGGTTATGTGAGCCGGCAGGTTTTAGCGGCTAAGGCGGCTAAGCAGATAGAAGAAAAAGCCAAGTCGGAATATGAGTCGGCTAAACTCCAAGCCCGTGAACTTATTGTTGAGGCAAAAGACAAGGTGGCCGCGATGTTGGAAGAAGCCAGGGTGCAGGAGCGCGAGCTAAAGAATCAAGTGGAAAAAACCGAAGAGCGTTTGTTGAAGAGGGAAGAATTGATTGAGCGGCAGGTCAAAGAACTGTCCCATAAAGAGTCAAAAATCACGGAAGAGACGGCGCGCTTGGAAGAAACCAGGGGCCTTTTGGCGGAAAAGCAGAAGGGTTTGACCGGAGAGTTGGAGCGCATAGCCGGGCTTTCCGTTGAGGATGCCAAAAAATCTTTATTCAAAAGAATAGAGGAGGACTACGCGAAAGACATTGTCTACTCCATCCAGAAGATTGAACAAGACCGCAAAGAAGAAATTGAAAAAAAGAGTTTGGAAATCATCACAACCGCCATGCAGCGCTACGCCCGTTCCAATGTGGCCGATGTCACAACGAGTGTTTTGAATTTGCCCAATGAAGAGATCAAGGGCAAAATTATCGGCCGGGAAGGGCGGAATATCCGGGCCTTGGAGCGTTTGACCGGCGTAGAATTTATCATTGACGAGGCGCCGGAGAGTATTATTATTTCCTCCTTTGATCCGTTGAGGCGCGAGATTGCTAAATTGGCTCTGGAGAAGCTGATCAAGGACGGGCGTATCCAGCCGGTAAAGATTGAAGAAAAAGTGACGGAGGCCACTAATGAGATAGAAAAGAGGATGATGGAGATTGGCGAACAGGCGGCTTACGATGTGGGCGTAGTTGATTTCCCAAAAGAAATTATCCGGCTTTTGGGTCGTTTGCATTTCCGTACTAGCTACGGGCAGAATGTTCTGCAACATTCCGTAGAGATGGCTCACATGGCTGGCATGATTGCCGCCGAGCTGGGAGCAAACGTGGAAATAGCCAAAAGGGGAGCGTTGCTGCACGACATTGGCAAGGCCATCAGCCATGAGGTGGAGGGCACGCATGTGGAATTGGGCCGGAAGATTTTACAGAAGTACGGCATTGCGGATGAAGTGGTGAAAGCTATGGAAGCCCACCATGAGGAATATCCATTTTCGACCACAGAGTCGTTTATCGTCGCGGCAGTAGACGCGCTTTCAGCCGCGAGGCCGGGCGCCAGGCGCGATACGGTGGAGCAATATATCAAGCGGTTGGGTGATTTGGAAAAGATTGCCAACGCTTTTCCGGGCGTGAAGGCCGCGTATGCCCTTTCTGCCGGGCGAGAAGTCAGGGTATTCGTGGTGCCGGAAAAAATAGATGACTTCGGCGCTTTGTCATTGGCCAAAGAAATTGCCGGCAAGATTCAGAACGAGTTGAAGTATCCGGGAGAAATAAAAGTCAATGTTATACGCGAAATCCGAGCCGTCGAGTACGCCCGTTGATGAAAACTTAATTTCCGGCCGATTTCTTTGCTGCGATTCATTAGAGTACCACCGAACTTATCTCCGGCCCGCCCCTTGTTGATTTTATCGCATTTGTTATACTCAAAACATAAGTTAGCTCAATGAAAGGTCGGTGATTAAACATTTATTATTCTTTATAGCAATATGAAAAAGCATGAATTTGCGGACGCATTGACGCAGGCCGTGGGCTTAGAGAGCAAAAAGAAAGGCGTGGAGGTGGTGGAGGCCTTTTTGGACATTATTGTCAAAGAGATGAGCAAGGGAGGTGAAGTGGCTTTTCCGGGTTTCGGCACTTTTAAGGTGGTGGACAGGAAGGCCAGAATGGGTGTTAATCCAAAAACAGGCGAGAAGATTCAGATTGCGGCTTCTAAGAAAGCGAAGTTTAGGGCGGGTAAGCTCCTAAAAGAAGCTGTTAAATAGTAGATAATAAAAAAATAAGCCGATGACTCGGCTTATTTTTTTATTCCACCCCCACCATTTTTTTGACTCTAATGTTGATTTCGAAGAAATATCGATAGCCGTTTTTGATTCTTATAAGCGATTGATCGGTTAAGTCCACAATCCGGCGATAAACCGCTTCGAAAGCCGCGTCTTTTTGTTCTTGTGGTTCCAAATTCAGGGACGAGGTTTTCAGGAGTTTGATAAGGACATTGGTTGCTTCTTCATCTAAGGCGGCGGCGGATTTAAGATTATTGCCGGCGTTAGCAACCAATTCATTCAGCGTTTCAAGACTGATGAGTTTGGAGTTTTTAAGTTTGCGGAGATCGTTAAGAATTTTGTCCAACCGGCTGCCGGCAGTGCGGAGGATGCTCTTGTTGCGTAAAACCAAGTCAATCGCGACTAAGCGTTCCACTCCGGGAAGATAGGTTTTTCCGCGCCATTCTTTGAGGTCGCGGGCGGCGACACGGGTTTCTTCATAGGTTTTAAGGCCGTCAACGCGTTTCTCCATGTCGGCGTAATAGACCAGATAATAGTCCAGTAGGCGCGAGAGCATGTCGTAAACTTCGGCTGCATCCAGGGAGTAATCGGAGGCGACTAGCTCCTCTATTTTTAGATTATCTAACTTTTCTTTGAGCCGCTCCACTTCCGCTATGCTTAAATCTAAAATTTTACGCAGTGTTTCCCGGGCGGCGGCAAATTTTTTGACCTCTTTGCTTTGGGGCGACAGAGTGTCGTTATCTTTGGCGCTGATAAAGGCGCCAACGCTGGCTTTGACTTCATCTGATGCGGTTTTGGCCATGGCGGCCGGTGAACCGAAAATCAAACTCGCCAAGAGCGGCGCGAGCCAGATTGGCCATTTTTTTACGGCACCTGAATTTTTCATGTTAGAGGGCCAGATCATTCAATAGGCCTTCAAGGTTGGCGCTGTCAGCGGGCGATCCTCCGAGGCGGCGCAATTCTTCTTGCAGAACCGCATCGTTTAAATGATCCGGGGAGTTATCTGAAACGGTATTCAGAGCCACCGTAATGACTTTGGAGGATTCTTCAAAGTATTGCGCTTGAGCCAGCTCCAAGTCGAAATTAGCTTTTTCGGCTTCGGCGATTAAGCTTTTAGTGTTCAAGCCGCCGATGATGAAAGGGGAAAGTTTATTGAGTTTAAGATAGGAAAACCCGCCCAGACCGATTATGAGAAGTATTGACCCCAAGCTTAAAGCCAAGCCGGAACGAAGGACTTCCCACAAATGAGCTTTGATGGCTTTGATTTGAGGCGTGCGGACGATGAGGTTGTGAGAACGCATGAAAAATCCGGCGTCCGGTACGATATTTTTCAATTCTTTGAGTTTTTGGATTAAGAGATTCATATTTTTTATACTAAGCCGTCTTCGCGGGATTTTTTTAATTCCGATTTCAAGCGGAGAATAGCCCGATGCTGCATGACTCGCACCGCGCCCTCGCTTTTGTCGAGGATGCTGGCGATTTCTTTGGGCGGCAGATCTTCAACATAACGGAGGATTAACAGGGTTTGTTGTTCTTCCGGTAAACACCCGATGGCTGAATGGACCTTGGCGGCATCCATGGCAGTGTCAATAGCCGAATCGGTGTCCGCGCTTTCTCCGGCGTAGGTTTCCGATACCTCTTCAAGATTAACCTCGCTTTTTCTGGTCCTAAAATAATCGATGACCCGATTCCTGGCTATTTGATACAGCCAGCTGGAGAAAGGGAAGCCTTGTTCGGTATAAGTCGGAATGTTCCGCCAGGCACTTAAAAACACTTCATGCGTGAGATCTTCGGCTTCGTCTTTGCCGCTCACTTTTAGGAAAATGAAGCGGTAAATTCTATCCAAATAGTGTTCATATAAGGCCCCAAAGGCCTCCGCATCTCCCAGACGCGCCTTCGCGATTAATTGTTTTTCGCCTTCTATCATAGATAACGTAAAAATGGTGTCTTAGTTACCATTATAACTTAATGCGCGTGGATGCGTGGGGGGCTTCTTGACTACCGCCCATATTTACCAGATAATAAAAAAATCTCGCATTAGAGCGGATTTCTACATATATTAACATTAGCATTTTCTCTATATTTTCGCAATGTCAGAGCCAATTTTACAAGTCAAGGATGCGTCTGTCGCTTTCGGCGACAATTTGGCGCTTTCGCATGTGAGCTTTGAAGTGCAGGAAGGGGAGAGTATTGCCATCATCGGGCCTAATGGTTCCGGGAAGACCGTGCTGTTCCGGGCGCTGATAGGCGCCTTGTCTTATTCGGGGGAAATTATCTGGAGGCGGGGCATCCGCGTCGGTTACGTGCCGCAACGCATTGATTTAGAGCGGAGTCTGCCGCTTACCTTGCGCGATTTTCTTTATGTTAAAGCGGGGGTGATAAAGGGCAGCGATGACGCGCAAGTCCGCGAGGCAATGGAGCTGGTGCGTTTGCCGGATAACATGCTGGATAAAAAACTTGGAAGTTTGTCCGGTGGACAACTACAAAGGGCTCTGATCGCTTTTGCCTTGGTCGGCCATCCGAATGTTTTGTTGTTCGACGAACCGACGGCTGGCGTGGATTTGCCGCGGGAGGAACAACTTTATGAGACCATCCACCGCCTGCAGCGCGAGAAAGGGCTGACCTTGCTTTTAGTGTCTCACGATCTGCATTTGGTTTACCGACATTCGTCCAAAGTTTTGTGCTTGAACCGTGACTTGGTTTGTTTCGGCCTGCCGGAAGATGTTATGACGCCGGACAAGCTGCATGCTTTGTATGGCGAACGGGGTTTTTATGAACACTTGCATGGTAGGCACGAAGGACATGAGAACTGAATAAATAAAAACCGGAGAAACATGAAATAAAAAAATATTATGTCTTTGAGTGGTGAACAAATTTGGTTTGTGGTTTCTATGGTGGCGGTCGCGGCCGCTTCCGGCTTGGTGGGTGTTTTTGCTTTGATGCGTAAAATGGCTTTAGCATCGGACGCTATGTCGCACGTGGCCCTGCCGGGATTGGGTTTGGCGATTTTGTTTAAAATAAATCCCCTGATCGGCGGAGCGGCCGCTTTATTTTTGGGCGTGGCCATGATTTGGTTCATAGAACAAAAATCCAAAATTTCCACCGAAACGGTGATTGGGGTAATATTTTCCACTTCGCTCGCCATTGGGAGTTTGATCACGCCGGAAGAGGAATTGATCGAGAGTTTGTTCGGTAATGCCGGCGCCGTGTCGTTTTTTTCGGCTTTAGTCGGCACTGCCGCCGCCGTCGGTATAATCGTCGCCATTTTGTTGCTTAAGAACCGCATGACGCTGGCTTTGATCTCCGAGGATCTCGCGACCGTATCGGGCGTGCGGGTTCCCGTCATGAATCTTTTGTTTTTGGCCATTTTCGCGTTGAATGTAATTTTAGGGTTGCAGTTTTTGGGCGTCTTACTGATGGGGTCCATCATCATCGTGCCGGCGGCAGTAGGCCGTAATTTGGGCGGCAGTTTGCGCGGGACGCTTGCTATTTCTTTGGTTGCCGCCGTGCTGTCGGTTTTATTGGGATATGCCATCTCGATATTTTATGGTTTGGCGTTGGGGCCGGCGATAATTGCCGTCGCAGCCGCCATGTTTTTCTTGAGTTTGTTGAGATAGGTGTTTTGAGGTATAATATATTTGTTTGCGGGTATCGTATAATGGCATTACCACAGCTTTCCAAGCTGTTGACGCGGGTTCGATTCCCGCTACCCGCTCCAACATAAAATCCCCCTTTGGGGGATTTTATGTTGGATGTGAATAGCGGTGGGGTCGAACAAGGGGTGGGCCGGAGGGGAGACTAAAGTATCCCCTCCGTGTAGGAGATTATTTAGAACCGTGGGTTCTGAAAGCGCACTCCGATGGCCATCGGAGGAGCAGTTCGATAGCGAAGCGTCCCGTCACCCGCTCCAATTGACTTTTTATAATTTAGACGCGGAATGCTCTATTCTTTTAATTTGGTCGCAATATAATTAAGTTAGTAGGTTGAAAAAGTTGTAGGATTTTTTGCCGGAGGGTGAGATGTCTAAGAAGACGATTAAGAGTTTTGGGTCGTACGAAAAAACGACCCAGCATCATATGATTCGTCCGTCGCTCAACCGCCGCCTCGCCCGACTTCTTTACGTGTATACTTGTTTGTCAGAAGAAGTCGGCGAGATTGGCGGCGTACTGAAGCGCATAGCGCGGGACAATGGCGGGAAAGTAACTCGTGAGGTGAGGGCTGCGCTCGGCAAGGAGTGCGGCGACGTGTTCTGGACTTTGACTCGTCTGGTTAAGAAACTGGGTTTTTCCATGACGGAGATTGCTAGCGATAATGCCAAGAAGATCAATGATCGCGTCAAAAGGGGCAAGATCAAGGGTTCGGGCGACGATAGGTGAGAGGTGGCTTCTAGCGCCCCGTCCAATCTTCAACTGGACGGGGTTTATTTATATGATTCTTGCGCCGACTGGCGAAGGATGACGGCAGTGCCTGGGTGGTGTCGCGGGGGGGGCTTGTATTTGTCTCCCAAATCAGCTAAAAATAGTAGTAATGCGTAAGCCCGTGAAAACGGCAGTTTGGGCGATCATAGCCATTGTATTTGGTTATTTTTTCCTACGGTTTATATTCGTGGGGCCCAAGGTGGTCCCGGCCGAGTTTACGGCCGCGAGGGGCAATACGGCGCTTTTGGCGGCGGAAATCGGTTTACTTTCCAATGCGACCATCGGTCGGCTGGATGACATCAGAAAACTCGATAAAGAGTTCGACTACAACAATGCCTTGGTTCTAATCAGTGGTGAGTTGATTAAAAACAAGGAACTTTCCGCCAAGGCCACCGCGCTTGCCAACGAACTTTCCAATCTGGCCCGGAGCTTGGTTTCGGTGCGTCCGGCGAAGGCCAGGGAGCTAGCCGCGGAAGCCATCGGTTACGAAGTGGCCATGGTGAGCCGGCTGATTAATTACAACAACGTATTAAAGGAACTTTTTGAATTATTGCGGCTCAAATATACGTGGCGCGCTTTTAACGTGGATGAAAAAGCTAATTCTTTGGTGGATGAAATAAACAATGGCGCGCGCGCCATCAATTCTTATAATGAAGCGGCAAGTGCGACGCTGGCAAAGTTTGATGAGGCAACCAGATAAACCCCGCCTCTGCGGGTAGATTTAGATATTTAAGAATTTTGATCGGACGGTTGTGTTATTTTTATGGGCGTGGTATGCTGGTAGACGCATCCAGGCGTGCGCTTGGAGCGGTTCTCAGTACCAACTTGTGAAGGACGGCAATCTCTCTGTTTTGGAGAGACCCGCGTTCGCAAGGGAAGGAGGAGACATGGACGCACCGGTTCTTTCCTACACGGACTTCAAGGCCATCCAAGACCGCCGGACCTTTATGTTGGTCCAGGTCGAGGAGGTGAGGGGCCTGGAGTCGCCAAGCGGCGACATTGAGGTGGTGATCGCCGAAAACCCCCCAGTGGCTTTCAACAAGGCCACCAGGTGGCACTTCGAGCGCGAATGCCCAGGCGTCTTCCGTTGGCCTGCTGGTGGGACGGCGTTGATCGTCGACTGTACCGATGGGAAGCGGCTGTTGCTGGCCTTCCATAAGGACAAAGGAGCGCCGACCTATGCCGGGCACGATACTTTTCCTTCGGGGCTTGGCGCCTCGGACGAGGAGGTTCTCTTTCCGCTCCGAACGGCGCGGCGCGAGGCGTTTGAGGAAGTCGTTCTCCATACGCCGGCCGGCTTGATCGTCCCCGGTTTTGAGGATGATTGTTTCGGCTTCTGTCTGGAGATTGAGGCGATCATCAAAGACAGTCGCAGTTTGTATTCCGCCTTGAAGGGCGCCGCGCTGGTTAACACGATGTGTCGGCGCTTGCCCCTTAAGTCGGCTCGCACCGTAACCGTCAAATGGGGGGAGAGAACTAGTGCTTGCGAGGCATTGGTTTGCGTGGATCCGGGCGTGAACGGCATCGATGTGCTGGAGGCCCTGGTGGTGCCGGTCGGATGCACGGCTCAAGAACTGCGGGTTTTCGACGGCGAGGTGGTGGGTGGCAACCCCCTGGACCGCGTGATTCATGGCTACGAAGTGGATGCCAATTTCCATGTCACCGGCCGCATCATTGATACGTGGCATGGGGGTGAACACATGGAATCGCCCCAGGGGACCTTTCCGCATCCTCTGATCCCTGTGTTCAAGGCAATGATTAATGCCTTGAATGCGTGAAATGCAAAGTGAGCGAATCCGTGTCGGCTTCCCGGCCGTCGCGGATTTTTTATTTCAGCCCTCGTTCTTTTTTGAGCTCTAGGATAGCGTCTTCCAGTTTTTTAACCGGTTCCCAGCCGAGAAGTTGTTTGGCTAAAGAATTATCGGCGTGGTTGTGGCGGGGTTCGAGTTTTTCCGGTGCGTAGATCACCGGGCCGCCCACCATCTTGGCTATCTGATTAACTGTGTAATTTTTACCGGAGGTGATGTTCGATGCTTCGCCCCGGCATGCGGCGCTTCCGGCCATGGCCAAAAGATTAGCCGCAACCACGTCGTCTACGTGCGTAAAATCGCGGGTTTGCTCGCCATCGCCGAAAATGGTGATTGGTTCCCCGCGTTCCAAGTTGCCTAAAAAAATTTGCAGGGCGGTCGCGTAAGCGCCGTTCCGGATCATGCGCGGGCCGTAGACATTGAAATAGCGGAGTGAGACCGTTTCTAGGCCATACACCTTGGAAAATAGCTTGCAGTATTCTTCGCCCACCCATTTTTGGAGGGCGTAGGGGCTCATGGGGCGAGGCGGCATGTCTTCGCGCAAGGGGAGCGAGGCCTGCTCGCCGTAGACTGAAGAAGACGAAGAATAGATCACGCGCTTAACGCCGTTCTTTTTTGCCGCCCATAGTACATTCAAGGTGCCGGCGATATTAATGTCATTGGGCTCCAGCGGATCGGTGATGGAGGGTTGCACGCGGGCGCGCGCCGCCACATGAAAAACTCCATTGATGTCTGTAAAATGCGGCAAGATTTTGGGGAGGTCGCGGATGTCGGCTTCCACTAATTTAGCTTGCGGGTTGATATTCTTGCGTTCGCCGGTTGAGAGGTTGTCAACCACCGTCACGTCGTCTCCGCGCGCGATGAGCGCGTCCACAAGATGCGAACCGATGAACCCGGCTCCGCCGGTTACAAGGTATTTATTGTTCATTGATTAATATAACCGAAATCTAACTAGGCAAGTTGCTTTGCGCCCCCGAAGGGAATCGAACCCCTATCATACGGGTAGAAACCGTGCGCTCTATCCATTGAGCTACGGGGGCAAACGAGGAGAAAGTTAAAATAGCAATTTTTATTTTCTCCGAGCGCCGCACCTGCAAGCTTCGCTTACGGGACGGATGTTTATATGTTATTGAAAAATAGGGCATTTGACAAGATGATGCCTAATTTGCTATAATTACATTACAAGGATGGGATCTGTATAAATTACGGATTATCTGTGTGTCATAACAAAAGCCCTCGCGGGCTTTTGTTATTTTCAATAATCCGCTAAAATAACATTGCGTGGATTCGGGCTTGTAGTTTTGGGACACTGTATTAAAATATGCCCAGCCGCGTTTCGAGAAAGTTTTAGAAAGCGTGAGGCATTCCGAGGGAGCTGTATCCACCGCGATACTGCGACCGAGGAATAACGAAGCAATTTCCTAAAACTTTCCGGAACCCTTCGGGATACGGCCAATTTTCTAAATTATGGCGTCACTCCTCCTTGGAGTGTCCAGGGGACACACCTGCGTCGTTGTTCCTTGTACTTTAGAAAATTGGCCTGTATCGCGGCCAGGGATATTTTAATGCAGGGTCCTGAGTAAAATCCTGTCCTTGACACACAGAGAAGCGGGTGCAAGTCCCGCCAAGTCCACGCATCGGAGAGTAGTGTAATGGTAGCACGAGTCCTTTGGGAGGATTTAGTCCGGGTTCGAATCCCGGCTCTCCGACAGATAAAGATTTTCTTACCTGCTCATAAATTTGTTTACAGATGCTCGAGTTTATTACTTATGATAAAGACGCTTGGTTGCTTCAAGCATCGCGGCATAGGTAAAATCAGACGCGATTTTTTGTTTGAGACGAGTGCCCATCTCGTTGCGCAGGCGGACATCGCTGATTAGTTTTTGGATGGCGGCGGAGATGCCGGCAGTGTCTTTCGGCGCAACCGGAAGGCCGCATCCGTCTATAAAAATTTCCGGTATGGCGCCGACGGATGAGGCAACAATTGAGAGGCCCATGAGGCCTGCTTCCAGAACAACGTAGGGCAGGCCTTCTTTCAAAGAAGTCAGGGTAAAAATATCGAAAGCGGGGAGGAGCCGCTCCGCATCGCCGATGAAGCCGGTTAGGAAAACTTGATTTTCCAAATTGAGCTCACGTATCAGGGCGCGGAGTTTCAGCTCCTCTTCGCCGCCGCCGATGATAACAAAGACAATGTCAGATGACCGATGACTAATGACCAGGGAGCTGATGGCCTTGATGGCATATTCCAAGCCCTTGTTGGGGTGGAGTTCGGAAATAGTGCCAATGACTAATTTATCGTCTAAGTAATTTTCGGGACGATCAATCTTCCGGCTTAAAAATTTCCGGCTGTCCGCGCGGGTCAATGTTTCAAATTGGCTGATGCCGTTCCGGACTAAGTGCGTTTTACCGATAACAAAAGGCAGTTTTTTGGTTTGCCGGTATTCGTATTCTGACAAAACAATGATGTCGGTCGCGCATAGTCCGGTTAGCCATGAGAGTAGGCCATAAAAGATTTTTACCGGCAGGGATCGGTCTTCATTAAAAATCCAGCCGTGGGCCGTGAAGACGATCTTTCTGATGCCGGCGAGGCGCGCCGCGATTGCTCCGAACAAGCCGATTTTGGAGCTGTTCAAATGTACCGCGTTCGGAGACTCCGCGCGGAAGATTTTGAGGAGCGCGCGGAAGGCCGCCCAGTCTTTACCAAAAGAAATGTCTCGTTCCAGAGCCGGAACGTTTATAACGCGGATGTCAGCTGCCGTGAGGCGCCCGGCCAGGGGGCCGTCTCCGCCCAAAGCCACCGCGACATCATGCGTGTCGCGGGGCAGGCGGGTCGCCAAATCAAACACATATTTTTGCGCGCCGCCCCAGGCGGACTTGGTGATGACATACAATATCTTTTGTGGCATACCAGGAAGTAGAAGTTCGAGTATGTATTTGCCGCGGAAGCGCTCGAACTTTCACTTCCTGGCATATAATATAGTAAACTTAACTCAGCTTTTTTTGGTTATATAACCATAATATGAATCTGCGGTGGAAAAGAGATGCTTTTATTTTACTCCTGGGCGACCTGGCGGTTTTCGCCTTAGCTCTTTACGCCACATTGGTTTTGCGCCGCTTGGAGTGGCCGAACCAAGACGCGCTCATCGAGCATTTTATTCCGTTTTCGGTGCTGTTCGCCATTTGGGCGCTTACGTTTTTCATCGCCGGACTCTACGACCGCCAGACCAATGTTTTGAAGCGCAAGCTGTCGTCTTTAATCGTGCGGGCGCAAGTGGTGAACAGTATTATCGCTGTTTTCTTTTTTTATTTTATCTCGATTTACCGGATTACTCCGAAGGTTAATTTATTTATTTACTTGGCGTTGTCAGTGGCCTTGATTTTGATCTGGCGTCTGGTCCTAGCCAACTTTCTTTATGGCGGGCGGCGGGAAAACGTGCTGCTGGTAGGCGGAGGGCAGGAAATGTATGAATTGGACAAAGAGATTTCCGGCAATGCCAGATACAAAATGAACATAGTGCGGGCTAAAGATTTTAATGACGCGGCCATGCTGGACGCGCCCAAGCGCATTTTTACCATCGTGGCAGATTTGGGCGAAATCGGCGAGGGGAAGCTCGCCGTGCCGCGCTTGCCGGAGCTCATGATGGCCGGCGTGCGTTTTATCGATTTCCGCCAATTTTATGAAGATGTTTTTGACCGCATTCCGCTTTCGGCTTTGGACGACGGCTGGTTTTTGGAAAGTATTTCCAATCAGCGTAAAATTATTTACGACACGCTGAAACGGCTGATGGATGTTTTTATTTCCGCCATCTTGGGAATCGCGGCCATTATTTTATATCCGTTGATCGCGGTGGCGATTAAACTGGAGGATGGCGGGAGCGTTTTGGTGACCCAGGAGCGCATCGGTCGAAACAACAAGATTTTTAAGATTGCCAAATTCCGGAGCATGAAGGCGTCGGATGCCGGAGCGTGGGTCACAAAGGATGATGACAGGGTGACGCGGGTGGGGCGGATTTTACGGAAGACCCGCTTGGACGAATTGCCACAGCTTTGGAGCGTGTTGCGCGGCCATATGTCGCTCATCGGCCCGCGGCCGGACATCCGGCGCTTGGGCGAGCAGCTGCGGGAGCAGATTCCATATTACACCATGCGGCATATCATTAAATCCGGTTTGTCCGGCTGGGCGCAAATCAACCAGGGGACTCCGCCGCAGTCGCTCGCGGCCACCAAAGAACGCCTGTCTTACGATTTTTACTATTTGAAAAACAGGTCTTTTTTGTTGGACTTGGAAATTGCCCTGAAGACCGTAAAGACGCTGTTGTCGCGCGCGGGGTTATAATAATATGCCTGAATCCATTCTTATAACCGGCGCGGCGGGATATATCGGGGCGATGCTAGCCGATCAGTTTTCGCGTTCGCCGGAGTTGGAAAAAATTGTGGCCATTGACATGAAGCCGTGTCCCGAACTTTTGCGCGGCAACGATAAAATTGTTTGGATCACAGCCGATCTTGCTGGCGGCGCCTGGCAACGCGAGGCCGGGCGGCACCAACCGGAGGTCTTTATCCACTGTGCTTGGCAGCTTAAAGAATTATACGGCCAGCGCGCGTTGCAGCGCCGGTTGAACATTGAAGGAACGCGCAATGCCTTTACGTTTGCTTTTCGTGAGCCGAGTGTTTCGAAGATTATCCATTTTAGCACCATCGCGGCTTATGGCGCTCATGCCGGGAATGACTTGGCGGCGCCGCTCGACGAAAACCAGCCGTTGTTGGAAAAAGAATATCGCTACGCCGCGGAAAAAATCGAGGCGGAAGAAATGCTCCGCAAATTTTACGACGACGCCCACCGCGCCAAGCAGGTGTTTGTTGTCCGGCCCGCGACGGTCACGGGGCCGCGAGGAAAGTATATGTCCGGCAAAAAAGGATTGCTGCATATGCTTCAAAATGTTTTGCCGTTTATACCGGTCGCCAACAAAAATTGGTGTCGGCAATATGTGCATGAAGACGATTTGACCGACCTCGTAGGGCTTTTGGTTTTTAACGGAGAGTCAGGCAAAAATGGTTACGAAGTTTTTAACGCGTCTCCGGCGGATTATGTGTTTGGGCGTGATTTTGCCGGAGCGTTTAACAAGAAGACCGTTTTTGTGCCGCCGATGCTGGTGCGCGCCGCTTTTTTCCTGGCGCGGCACTTCACGCGCGGACGCGTCCCGACCGGCCCGGGTGGCTGGCGATATTTCAGTTATCCAATTCCGGTCCGGGGCGACAAGATCACCGACTATCACGGTTTCGAATACGCGCATACTTCACGGGATGCCCTGGTGAAAGACGAGGGCAGATATGCTTATGCGGCGGAGCGCGGTGAGGGGTATAATTAAACATATGCTTGAAGCCATTAAAAAATTCCCAGAACAGTTTTTGTACGAACCGGTGATTCAAAATGCCGGCCGGCTTTTGCGTTTCAAGCGTTTCGCGGTTGTGGGAGTCGGAGGGTCGCGCTTGCCGGCGATGCTTCTCAAGGCCTGGAAACCTCATTTGCCGCTTATTGTGCACAATGATTATGGCTTGCCGCCTTTGCCGGCCAATGAGTTGCATGAACATCTGATTATCGCCAGTTCTTATTCCGGCAATACCGAAGAGGTTTTGGATGCCTACAAGGAAGCGCGCGGCAAGGGTTATCCTTTGGCGGCGATCGCCGTTGGCGGAAAATTGATTGAGATGGCCAAGGCCGACGGCATGCCTTATATTGAATTGCCGAAAACAGGAATTCAGCCCCGGGCGGCGTTGGGGTTTGCGACGAGGGCGCTCTTAAAATTTTTAGGCGAGGAATACGCGCTCCAAGAAACGGCGGCACTGGCCCAAACGCTTGATGCCACAGCGGCGGAACCGGCCGGCCGGACTCTCGCCGAGCGGCTCCGAAATTTTGTACCCGTTGTTTATTCTTCGGCCAAGAATTATGCCGTGGCTTATAATTGGAAAATCAAGTTTAACGAAACCGGCAAAATTCCCGCGTTTTGCGGGATGTTGCCCGAATTGAACCATAACGAAATGACCGGTTTTGATGTGACACATTCTACGACGTCGCTCACCAGACCATTTTATTTTATATTTTTGCGGGACGCGGGGGACGGCGAGAGAATGTTGCGCCGGATCGAGGTTTTAGAGCGGCTTTACAAGGATCGTAATTTGCCTGTCTTGACATTGGACTTGGCGGTGTCCGGTGGATTTTTCCATAAGATTTTTTCGTCTTTGGTCTTGGCCGATTGGGCGGCTTATCACACGGCCTTGCTTTATGGCCGCGATCCGGAGCAGGTGCCGATGGTGGAGGAGTTTAAGAAGATTATGGAGGAGGGGAGTGGGGTTTAGGTAATAGGTGGGGTCCGCTTGGCCTTGACTTTGCACTGGATGTGTGCTATACTTATATGGTAGTTATAAGATGGTTTTTTGTAGTTTTTATCGGAGGAATGGGGATGCGCCTGCGTCGTCGGATGAGGAATTTGGCCGCCATGCCGACCCGCGGGGTCGAAGTGGCCGAAGACGGGCGGCTCCGGTTGCCGAAGCCGGTAGTGCGGCTCCTCGGTGACCGGGACGGGTTTTCCCGGTCTCGGAACGGCCTGAGTCGGGCCGTTTCCGTCGCAGAGTTGCGGGTGTACGAGTCTTTTCGGGCGCAGCTCGAAGAGCCGCCCGCTTCTGCGGCCGAGGCGACGGACCAGCGGGTGTTGGTCTTCGCCTCCTACGGCCGCGGCGAGAAGCTCCGGATGAGCTTCTTGTAGCAAGCATCAGCGCCCTCCGGTTACCCTTTGTTGGGACCGGAGGGCGCGTTTGTTTTTGTATTTGAAATCTGCCTCAATGTTTGCTAAACTATAATTACAATTTAATATGCCGCGGTAAGGAAGACCTTGCCGCGATTAGTTATTATTTTTGTTTAGCCGCGGTAGCTCAGTGGTAGAGCGCTACCCTAAATCAATCTTTGGGGCATTATATTGTAAAATATATTGAAAATCGGGTGAATTCGGGGGAAACCTTGCCGTGCGAGGCAATCCCGAGCCAAGCTAAGAAGGGTTTAAGTTTCTTAGAAGGTGTAGAGACTAGCGAGTGAGTCCCAACAATAATCTCGCGGATAGCGCCCGACCTCCGATTATTATCGGAGGATGATATAGTCCAAATAACCTTGGAAGAGGTAGGCGTCGGGTGTTCGATTCACCCCCGCGGCACAAATTCATAAAACCGCCATGCGCGGTTTTATGAATTTTAGACGGGTGAATCGAACACCTCTTCATATGCACATCTCTTTTCGCGCTATCGTGCTAAAATGATAATAATGGCTTCCAATCTTTGGAAGAAAATTATTATTGCCGTGATTCTTTTGAGTTTGGGCAGTTATGGAGTTATCGCCTTTTTTCAAGGCGATAATGCTGGTTTGGTGCCGCCACGTTTTATCGAACGTCGCAATGAGGTCGCCGAATTACTTAAAAAATTGGCCTCAACTCCGGACACAGATCTTTCTTCTTTGAACGTTTTTGAGCAGAAGCATGATTTTGTGGGAGCTTTGAATATTTTGGAAGAAGCAACTAAGGCGAACAACGAGCTGGTTTCTTTAATACAATCCCTGATTTTGAAGACCGATTTAATTATGGCCGAAGCCGAGGATATAAATGACATTATTTTGCGCCCTCAGGCCTTGGGCGCGCTTGGAGAATTACAACGAGGCAATCGTCTGATGTCGGATTATTTTGAATTAAGGGCTACTTTATTTTTGAAGTTGAAAACTTATTACAGCGATTTGATAATCAAAGGCGAAGCTTTGCCGCCGGATATAAAAACTGAGGCGCGGAGTGTGAGTGATTATATAGGGCGGGCGCAGGAGGCCTATGATTTGTTCAATAAAAAAATTGATGTCTTCGATCGCGCCGCGGGGCTTAAATATAGATAATAAAACTAGGCCTTTACCTTATCCGGGATTTCCAGTATAATTTAATAAGTTTTATATGGTGCTTATGGTGTAATGGCAGCACGAGAATCTGTGGCATTCTAGGAACGGGTTCAATCCCCGTTAAGCACCCCAATGGGGTTAGAACCTATATAAAATGGTCTATTAACATAGGTCTAT
>CAYHSY010000004.1:0-25152 GCA_964359435.1 uncultured Candidatus Saccharibacteria bacterium | reverse complement strand
CGTTAATACACTAAACAACACCCTAATTATCTTCGACAGATTTTCTTTGGAAAATGCCAATATGGTAATTTTTGCCAAGTCCGGCGCTGGCAAATCGTATACCACCAAACTGGAGGCGTTGCGGCATTTAATGCTCGGCACGGATGTTATTATAATTGATCCTGAAAACGAGTACGAAAATCTTTCATCGGCGGTAGGCGGCAGTTTTTTTAGGATTTCCCTGGCCTCCGAACACCACATCAACCCTTTCGATATTCCGGTTATCCCCGACGACGAGACCGCGGCTGATGTTTTGAAATCACACATCGCCAACCTCGCCGGGCTCATTAAAGTGATGGTGGGCACGGTAACGCCCCAAGAAGATGCTCTGTTGGACCGCGCTATTTCAGAGACCTATGCCGCCCGGGACATCTCGCCGGATCGTGATTTCACCAATGCCGAACCACCGCTTTTAGAAGACCTGGAAACCGTCCTACGCGGCATCGAAGGCGGCGCCGAGCTGGCGGAGCGCCTCTATAAATTCACCAAAGGAAGTTATGCCGGCTTTACTAATCAAAAAACAAACATAGATCTAAAAAATCGTTTTATTGTTTTCTCCATCCGCGACTTGGAAGAAGAACTCCGACCGACCGCGGTCTATATAGTCCTGAATTTTCTCTGGAATATCATCCGGGCCGACCGCAAACAACGCATGGTTATTGTAGACGAGGCCTGGTGGATGATGAAGAATCCGGACAGCGCCCAATTCTTGTTCGGGTTAGTTAAGCGCGCCCGTAAATACGGCCTGGGGGTCACAACTGTCACGCAAGACGTAGAGGATTTTATGCTATCGCCCTATGGCCGCCCCATCATCACCAACTCTTCCCTGCAGATACTTTTAAAACAAGCGCCGGCCATGCTGGACCTCATCGCCAAGACATTTAATCTCTCCGATTCAGAAAAAAATTTCCTGCTGGAAGTGCCGGTAGGGCAGGGAATATTCGTCGCCGGCTTGCAGCACGCCCCCATCCAAGTGGTCGCGTCTTACTTGGAAGATCAAATTGTAACGACTAAACCCCGGTAGCCAAGCGAATTACGGATGACTTGAGAATATACAGGTAAACGCCCGGCGCGGCTTCAATAAATTCAGCTATAATCTGTAAATTCGCTTGGTTAAACATGGCGCAAACCCTCAAAATTACCCTGGTGGAAATGATTGCCCTCATCGGCCTGACCATAATGACGGATATTTTGGGTTTTTTATTCGGCTTCTTGGGGCCGATAGGCGCGCTGCTAAATTTCTTTATGACCATAACCGTGTTTCCGATCACTTTTTACTATTTGAGGGTCATTAAAAAATCAGCCGCCCGATATGACGTAATTGCCAATGCCCTTGAGGCGGTGCCGATCTTGAGCATGCTGCCCATGAGGACAATCGGCGTTATCATAGAAATCATCAGATTGCGACGCAAAACTGTTAGAATAGAAGAGGAGGAACACGAACCGGCAATGACCACCGAAATTGAGGTTGAGGAGGAATCACGGGTCATATAAATATGCTTTATAAACTATTTTTATCAATTCTTATAAACTTGGTGCCGCTCTGGGCTTTGGCCCAAACTGCCGCGGATATTGATTTCATAACCAGTTGGCGCGCGAGGTCTTATGTGGAGCCGACTTATTTAGGCCGGGTTTTACCGACTTACGGAACGCCGGTGGAGGTCAGTTTTGAAATGCTAGAAAATAATAAACCGGTCAACTTATCCAACCAGATTATAAATTGGGTCGTGGATAACGCGCCGTTCCGGAGCGGGCCTGGGCTCCAAAACATAACCTTTCCAGCCGACCCGCTCCAAGCGGGGAGCGAGCACGTTGTAAAAATTGCGGTAACGGACTATAAAGGATCCGACCGGACCCGCCTGGTGCGCATTCCGATACGAAGGCCTGAGGCAGTAATTAAAACGCCTTTCACGCGCGGAGAGGCCGGACCGGGCACCTATGAACTGAAAACGCGGCTATTTTATTGGAATATTACCAATCCTAACGATCTTGCATATATCTGGTCATCCAACGGCGAAGGCGCCGGGGATGCCGCGGGACCAAATATAATACTTACTATTTCTCCCCAAGCCCAACCTTATCCTTTGCGCCTGTCATTAAACATCCGAAGCCGCGCCAACGACCTCGAAACAGCGACGATCAACTTATCCCTTGTGGTAAAATAAAACGATGGGGGCCAATCAATCGCTGTACCTTGAACTGCTGCGCCTGATCAACGACATTTACGTTTATAGTGTCAGTTTAGGCGGAATTTTGGCTTTCGGCATCATTGTTTATGCCGGTATACGCTGGATCTTATCGGCTGGCAAGCAGGATGCGATCAAAGACGCCAGAGACCAGATTGTGCAGGCGATTCTCGGCCTGGGTTTATTGTTGCTGGCAGTCGTGATCTTGAACTCCGTGCCGGGTATAGCCGAAATCGACACGACAGATCCGCCGACGGCTAAACTAGAAATAGCGACCGGCGTAGAAAAATTAACCCCGGAAGAACATGAAAAAATACGGCTAAGCGTCGAGGCGCAGCTTAAAGCCGCCGGCGGATCGATCGAGGCCTATCGGCAAATCTTCGCGGACTTACCTGCCGGCTATAAAGTTTCGGGACAGTATAATACGCCTTTTAACTCGGCTATGTATAGCTTTTTTAAACAGGTGCAGGCCGAAGAAAAAGATGATGATGTCTTCAGGGTTCTATCGGCTGATGAAAAAATTAATTATATAAGAGTGCATCACTTTGCCGATCTCTACGGGAAAAATAATGGAATAGGCAATGTGGACATGACGGCTATAGCCGCGGATTTAAAACTTCCTGATATGGTCGCCCTGTACAACAATTTAAAAGTATACGAGGATCAAAAGTATCTTGTTAGTTTCTCGCCGTCTTCCCGATTGGCTGAATTTTTCGAATATATAAGGATAATTCAACCCATAATGACAACGGATTTTGATAAAGATAACGACATTTTGTTCCGGCTAATAAGCCAACTTGAGGACCACAGAATTATCGACCTGTACCGCAATTCAAATTCCTTGAATCGGGATCTGATATTATATAAATTCTTAACATACTTACGGAAAGAAGAATTAATCAATCTCCTAAAGAGCTTATAAAATGAAAATTGTTTTGAAAATCACCAGCATAATCCTTATCATCGGGGCGGCGGGGGCCGCGGCTTGGTTCTCTTATTTTGTTTTTCTGGGGACTCCAAAACCGACAGAGAAATCGGTGGAAAGTCCGACTCCGGACAGCGGCGCGGCTGCGGCAATCTCCAAAGTCAAACTTATTGCCGAAGAATCCGTTTTGTCTATGTGGATTAACTCTAAAAATAATCTTCTTTATTACGTGGCCAAAGACGGCAAAATCATGCGAACCCGCGGCATGGGCAAAGCCGAAACGGCAAGTAATCAGACACTGCCCGGCTTCCATGCTATAATTCCCAGCCGGGACGGCAGCAAAGCCATCGCGTCATTTTATTATCCCCAAGCCACGATTTTTTCAGTCTTTAACGCTGAAAACGCGTCTTGGGAACGCCTACCAGACGGAACTGTGGCCGCGGATTTCAGCCCCTCGGGCGAGGAGATTGCTTATCTGCGCGGCGGCCAAGATCCTTCTTTAAATATAGTTAATCTTAAAACCAAAAAGAACCGCAAAGTGATGGCGCTGCGATATAGCGGAGAGGGAACGCTCTATTGGCAGACGGCCGATGCAGTCAACCTGATCAGCAGTCCTGCCGCCGATCTACCGACGGAGTGGTGGGTTATAAATATTTCACAACGCACTATCGCGAGAAAGGAGGGGGTTGGTTCGGCTAGTATGATAACCCTCGCGCGCGAAAACGGCTTGGGGCTGCTGTTCCAAAAAATCGGCTTTTACGAAAACAAATTGAATCTCATTGCAAACGGGGGGGTATTGGCGCCGCTCGGCTTTAAAACCGCGCCTCCCAAATGCGGCTTTTCCGGCACTATGCTTTATTGCGCCGTACCCAAAGGAATACCGCCACGCGTTGATTTTCTAAATGACTATCTAAAAGAAAAAATCCACACGGAAGACGTCATTGTTTCCTATAATACCGAAACCCTAGCTGAATTGGACCTGCTCCGGGAGGAAAAATTGGCAATTGATGCCGAACAACTGGTAGTTTGGGGAGAAAATCTTATTTTTAAGAATAGATATGATGAAAGGATCTATGGAATAAAAATCAAGAACTAGGTTATATAAGAGTTGTGGGGAAGAGGGGCATCCTGATGCCCGGTGCTTATAACTTAATCCTGTCTTTTAGATCGGACTAATCACCACATAGCGGTCCGCGCCAAGGCCGACGCTCTCGGTCTTTACGTCCGGACGACTGGCCAGCTCCGAATGCACCAAGCGACGCTCATAGGCATTCATAGCCGGCAGTGAGATGGCTGTTTTAGTTAAAACGGCTTTCTTGGCCGCGGCTTTGGCAATTTCTAAAATTAGGCGTTCGCGCTCTTTGCGATAATTATTGATATCCACAAAAACACTTTCGGAACCCACTTTTTTAGCCACCAAACGCAGAACTGCTTCTAAATCATTGATAAGCCGCGGTATCCAAGTTTTAACCCATTCGCCTTCATTAATGAAAACGCTAATCCGACGGCCTTCCGGCACGATCTCCGCGCTAAAATCGGAGAAACCCATTAACTCCAGCGATTTTTTAGTTATTTCCAATAATTTATCCATATATATTTGTCAACGAATTACGAATGGTCGCCCTCCAAGTGTCGGGCGGATACGAATATACGAAAACTTATGGTATTTGATATTCGTTTATTCGATGGTTCGTAATATATTTACCATTCGTTGATGATTAATTTCCGTTATTTTTTAAAGCTTTATTTATCAACCATTGCTGGCCCACAGAAAACAAAGAAGAGGTGAGCCAATAAAGACCAACAGCGGCCGGCAGATTGCCCAAGATCAATAAGGTGAGCACCGGGCCTATATAAACCATATTCTTGGCCATTTTAGCCGAAGGACTTTCGCTGGCGGCGCTTTGTTTCGGAAGCGCCAATATGCTTTGCAGATATTGGGCCGCCGCAGCTAAAATCACAATAACTATACTCTTCCCGCCCAAATCAATCAAGCCCAGGAGAGTATTGTGAATAACCTGAGGAGCGGCCACAAATTTATAAACCACCTGCAGGGCTTCTTGGGAGAAACCGCTTAAAAATACCTGATATAACGCGATAAGAATGGGTAATTGCAAAAAAATCAGAAAAAAACTGGAAAATGGATTGACTTGGCGCTCCCGATAAAGCGCGAGAAGCGCGGTAGCCAGCTTTTCCTTATCATTCTTGTGAGATTGTTGGATTTTTTCTATCTCCGGTTGGATTTTTTGAAGCAGGGCTTGATTTTTTAAGCTTTTGTAAAAAAGCGGATAAAGTATGAAGCGGATAATAATTGTGAGGAGAATGATAGCCAAACCCAGATCTTCAAAAGTAACATACTTATAAAGCAGGATAAGACCATTAAAAAGAGGGTTATATAAAAATGTATTAAATAAGTAACTCATGGCTTGGGGATTAGGCGGTGGGTTTTAGGGATTAATCGAATATAAAAGAAAGGATTTATTCTAAATCTGGCTGCTTAGCGCCCAGTCCCTATAACCCAATTCCCGTTTTTATTGTTTCCATTATCTCGCGGCGGGTTAGTCTGGCCATGCCGGAAGAGGGAATAAATAAATAGTCGGCTGGGACCAAGTGGGATATCTGTGACGCGAAAGCATCAAAGATCGCCCTTTTAACAAGATTACGGGCCGAGGCGCGCTTATCCAACCCCTTACCAATAACCACCCCGCAACGCATTAAATTAAGCCCGGAGGCGTATATTTTAATGGAAAAAAGCGGTTTTTTAATTATTCGAGCCGGCTTTGGCGCGCCGACTCCAAAATACTCACCAACTTTTAAACGATATTTGCCGGCCAGCATGGGGCTTATTAATGAGTTATTTATGCCTGAGTCAGCTTATGACGGCCTTTTTGGCGGCGGCTGCGGAGAACTCGACGGCCGCCAAAAGTCCGTGATCGCTTCAAGAAACCGTGGCTGCGCGCTCTTTTCCGCTTTTTGGGTTGATAGGTTTGAGACATATATCAATATGATAACAAAGTCCGGAGATAATTACAAGTTGCTATATATGACACAAATAACTAATCCCTAATTAACCCAATCATTCTAATAATTTTCAATAATTGATAATTGGGAAATCATTTAGATTAATCAGAATAATTAGAAATTAGGCATTGTCCACAGCTTATCCACAGGTAATTAACAAAACGTGTTTTTGGATATGTTTTGCATTGTCGAGATAAAGGAATAGAATGAATCTATAAGTTTTTGATTTTATTTTTTTAATTTTTTATATTATTCCACCATGGACTTGGAACAGCTTTGGAAAACAGTGCTCGGAGAAATCGAATTACAAATCTCAAGGCCTAATTTTATTACCTGGCTTAAAAATAGTAAATTAATTAATTTCGAAGATGGCGGGGCGCTGATATCTTTACCCAACACTTTTACTAAAGAATGGGTCCAAAATAAATATCATAAATTAATCCTCGGCTCTCTCCGCTCTAAGACCGATATGATCAAATCGGTACAGTTTGTGGTGAACGCAGCCGGAGTTTTACCGCTTAAGCAGACAGAAAAACCCAAAGAAACCCCAATTACTCCCCAATTATCATTTGAAGAGTTCAAGGTTGATCCGGAAACCAATCTTAACCCGCGCTACACCATAAAATCCTTCGTGGTCGGCAAAACCAATGAATTGGCCCATGCGGCGGCAAGCGCCATCGTGGATGCTCCGGGCAATAAATATAACCCATTTTTTATATATGGCGGCACCGGAGTCGGGAAAACACATCTAATACAGGGTATTGGCAATGAAATCAAACAAAAATACCAGAATAAAATCCGGGTTAAATATGTTACATCGGAAAAGTTCACCAATGATGTTATTATGGCCATCAAAAACAGGCGAATGGACGATGTAAAAGATAGATATCGCAATATTGATGTGCTTATAATTGACGATATCCAGTTTATTGGCGGCAAAACGGCAACCGAAGAAGAGTTTTTCCATACATTTAATACATTGCATCAAAATAACAAGCAAATAATATTGTCTTCTGACCGGCCGCCACGCTATATCCCCACATTAGAAGACCGCTTAAGGTCGCGCTTCCAAGGCGGCATGATCGCGGATATAAGTTACCCAGACTATGAGTTGAGGGTGGCGGTAATACGCACTAAATTACAGGAAAAAAACGAACGCCTACCTGACGAAGTGGTTGATTTTATCGCCTCCAAAGTACAGAAGAACATCAGGGAACTCGAGGGCATATTAAATCGCTTAATTTTCTACCAACAAACCAAAAAAGATGGGCTCCAATTAAAGATGGTGGAGCAAATTATTAACGAAACCATTAACCAACCTCTTAAAAATGTCAGTCCGGACGCAATTATCAAATCAGTGGCCGATTATTTTCAACTATTAGTTGTGGACTTAACTAATAAAGGCAGAAAAAAAGAAATTATAGAACCACGCCAAATTGCCGTTTATCTGCTTAGAGAGCTCCTAGACCTTTCTTATCCTTGTATAGGCGAAAAATTGGGAAAAAGAGACCACACGACTGCCATATATGCCTATACTAAAATCAGTAAAGAATTAACTAAAAATCAAGCTTTAAATCAAAAGATACTAGCCATCAAAGATGAGTTGAGTAAGTTATAGGTGTTAGTAATGTGTTAATAATTAGTTAAATATAACTGAATAAACATCTAACAACCTAGGAAAAATAAGATAAAACCCATAAATATTAACTAATTATTAAAAATTCGTCAGATGTTTATTAAGTAATTATCCACATGAGAAACGACCACAAAACCCCATTAATTCTGGTTTTTATAGAGTTATCCCCAAAATATCAGCCCTCTACTATCTACTACTAGTATTTAATAAATAAAAATAACCATGAAGTTAATAGTGTTAAAAAAGAATTTAAAGGATGGTTTAGTGGCAATTGAGAGGGCCATTTCCGAAAATAATAACCTTCAGGTTCTTAAGTGCGTATTGATTAAGACCGTTGGAAATCAAATCGCACTTTCGGCGACTAATTTAGAATTAGCTATTACCGCTATGGTGGCCGGTAAAATAGTGGAGAACGGAGGGGTTGTGGTACCCTTTTCCGCTCTTTCTAATATAATTACCAATACCGATAATGAGCGTATTGATATAGACGTAAAAAATAATACATTAACAATAAATACCGATAATTATGATGCAAAAATTCAGGGTTTACCCGAAAATGAATTTCCTATTATCCCCAAAATCGAAAAAATTGAGGAATGTTTAGAGATATCGTCCGGAGTTTTACGGGAAGCGCTGAATCAAGTCGCTCATGCGGCTCAAATTTCTGAAATAAGACCCGAACTAAGCGGGGTTTTATTTGATTTTAATCCAAGTGTGCTGAAATTGGTGGCTACGGATAGTTTTCGTTTGGCAGAAAAAACAATTAATGATAATCAGATGAAATCCAGTTTTAAAGAGCCGTGGCGTTTGATTATTCCTCTAAAAACCGTAACCGAGATGGCGCGCGTTTTTGATGATCAGTTGCCGATATCTATTTATAAAGACAATAATCAGGTTTTAATAAAAAATAATAAAATCGAGCTTATTTCCAGGGTTTTGGAGGGTGTTTATCCGGATTATGAGCAAATTATTCCCAAAAACACGGAAATTGAACTAATTTTTGAACGCGACCACTTGATTCAGGCCTTAAAATTGGTCAGCACCTTTAGCAGTAAAATAAATGACGTGCGTTTTCGGGTAAGAGGCGACAAGAAGGTGTTGGATGTTTATTCGGCTAACCAGCATTTAGGGGAGAATAATTATTTGATTCCTGTTAAAATTAGCGGGCCGAAAGACGCGGACATCGCGTTTAACTGGCGCTATGTATTGGATGGGGTTAAATCCCTTTCTTCCACCGAGATTTCTTTATTATTAAACGGCGAAGTCAAGCCGGCAGTCGTCCGGCCAATTAATGACCCATCTTATTTTTATCTGGTGATGCCCATTAGAAACAGTTAGAAACCAAAAACTTGGGAGTAAAAAATATAATATAAAGATAAATCACCCTCAGAAAGCCGAGGGTGATTTATTTGAACAACACAATTTCTTTTTCTGCCACGGTGTTTTTAGCATCGGTGACCTTGATTTTCAAGGCATTTTGGAGTTCGGGGTTTTGGGGTGTGAATTCGGCAAAATAACTATAGATATTGCCGGTTTTGATTAAGGTGGTGGATCGGGTTTGTTGGATTAATTTACCGTTGAAATATATTTCTATGCTCAGAATGTCCGCCAAGGCGTTGACCTGAAGGTTGATGGGCAGGGATTGCTGTGGCCGAATGAATTCCCCGTTTTTAGGCGATTGAAGGTCTATGCTTAAGGTGCCGCTTCCGATGGCATTGGGGTTTTTAGAGATGATTTTTTCAATACTGGTGCTTGCCAACCAGGCCGCGACCGGTTCCTCCCAATTTTTAAATTGAGAATCGGCATCGGGGTTTTGAGGTACCGGGCCCAAGGGATCGGATTTATCAACGTAATAAAGAATGTCATGGACTTGGTTCTCGATTACGTATTCGCCCCGGAGAATTGGTTTTTCGACGAAAATAGGATCGGGTTTATTAAAGGTTAAAAGGGGTTTATCGGTTAAGACCGATTTTGCAAAAGCACTCCAAATAGGCACGGCGGCTAAAATACTGCTGCCCTTTTTAACCATCGGCTTATTATTGTTGTTGCCGGCCCAGACGCCGATGACATATTGGGGGGTGTACCCAACCGTCCAAGCATCACGATAATCATTGGTGGTGCCGGTTTTTAGGGCCACTTCTTGGTTGGGGATGAGGGTCAGATCGATGCTGTTGGATAAAAGTCCGCGCCGCAAATCGGTGTCGCTAAGGATTTCATTGATTTGGCGGACATATTGCGGATCGATGGTTTGTTTTTCAGAGTTGGTATATTCTTCCAAAACTTCCCCCTCGCCGTTTTCGATTCTTAAAATAAAATTTTGTTTACGTTTGATGCCTTCTTGGCTCAATACGGAGTATGCGCCAACCAATTCGGTGAGCTTGACTTCGCCGCCGCCTAGGACCAAGGAAAGCCCGTAACGGCTGCGTTCGGTTAAGGTGGTAATGCCGAAATCTTTGGCCAGCTTAAGCATGTTGTCCATGCCCGCCAAGTAAAGCGTTTTTACAGCCGGTATGTTTCTGGATTGGGCGAGTGCTTGACGCAGAGTAACCGGGCCGATGAAAATCTCGTCAAAGTTTTGCGGCTTATAGCTTTTATTTTCATCGCCGGTCGCGTCGAATTCCGTTTCCACATCAAACACAACGGTGTCGGGCGTAAAGCCCTTTTTGAAGGCGGCCAGATAAGCGAAGGGTTTGATGGTTGAGCCCGGTTGGCGCAGGCCAAGTCTGGCTACGTCAAAATTACCGTCAATTTCTTCGTCGAAGTAATTTCTGGAGCCCACATGAGCCAAAATTTGGCCCGTGGCGGCGTCTTCCGCGACCAGGGCGGCATTGGTGCCCTCGTAGAGCTCAGAGTTGCGTCTGGCGCCTTCGGCTACGGCTTTTTCGGCCAGCTCCTGCCAACCCCAATCTAAACTGGTGGTGATTTTTAAGCCGCCGGTTTGAATTAAATCTGATCCGTATTGTTTTTCGAGATACGCCAAAACCATCATGACAAAATGAGGAGCTTTGATGGCGGTTGTTTGCGGAGCAAAGGAGATGTTTTCATTTGCCGCATCGTCATGTTCGCGGGCGGAGATATGACCCAGGTCCCGCATGCGTTCCAATACCAAGCGTTGACGGGCAAAAAGCCGGTCCCGATTGGGTCCCCAAGGCGAATAAAGCGATGGGCCGTGCGACAAGCTCACTAAAATGGCAATTTCGCCTAAGGTAAGATCGCCGACTTTTTTATTGAAATAGGTTTCACTGGCCGCGGCGATACCGTACGCGTTTGAACCATATGGGATTTGATTTAGATACAGGCCGAGGATCTGGTTTTTGGTGTATTTTTTTTCCAAATTAAAGGCCAGGATCAGTTCTTTGAGTTTGCGGATCGGCGTGCGTTCGTCGGTTAAGAACGCCTTTTTAGCCAACTGTTGGGTTATGGTCGAGCCGCCTTGTACAATACTCGCGTTTTTGAGATTCACTACGGCCGCGCGCACAATGGAACGCCAATCAAACGCCGGATGTTCATAGAACCCGCTATCCTCTATGGCGATGGTAGCTTTTTTTATAAGATCGGGTATTTCCTCAAATGGGATCAATGAGCGTTTTTCTTCGCCATGAATTTCATAGAGCAGAACCCCGCCTGCCCGGTCATATATTTTGCTGGATTGGGCGACTTTACGGCTGTCAAAGGCGGTAATATCCGGCAGGTGTCTGGAGATATATAGAAAACCGGCTGCGGCGAACGAAGCTCCGACGAAGGTCAGTGCGGCGACGAGGCCCAAGATTTTTAGATATAAATGTTTACGGCCGGCCATATGTTAAGTATATATTAAAGCATTTTATGACTAAAAAAACAACGTCCACCTCCGGCCGGCGGTGGACGTTTTGTGCGTCACTTTTAATAACTACTATTCTCCTCCTCCTCTTCGGATTCGTCGCTCGCATCATCGTCGGCATCCAGTTCCGCGTCCAACCCCTCGTCTTCCAGGTCATTATCCAACTCTATATCTTCATCTACGCTTTTAACCTTCTTTTTTGCGGGCATATTTCTATTTTTGGATATTGTTTAACGACTTTTGGATATATTACAAAGGATTATAGTCAAAGAGTTTTACGTGTCAAGAGGGGATTGCTTGAAGGCCGTCCAGCTTAGCTCGGGCGGCACCGGTTATGGCAATGGCTAGGGCGTCGGCGATGTCGTCCGGCCCTTCGATGTTTTGTAGTTTTAGAGTTTTACACACCATGGTTTTTACGGAGATTTTATCGGCCCGACCGTCGCCTGTTACGGCAAGTTTTACTTCTTGGGGGCCGTATTCAAAAATCGGAGTTTTTAAACGGGCGGCGATAAGGCGCATGGCGCCGCGGGCTTCCGCGACGGATATAGCCGTTTTTTGATTCTTGGAAAAATAGACTTCTTCTATGGCCAAAGAATCCGGTTTGAGTTTTTTGAGCAACTTTTCGAAACGATCGCCCAACTCCAATAATTTTTTTGTGCTTCCGCCGGGCGAGATTTCTATTAGGCCGTAATCGAGTGGTTGAAAATCGCCGCCTTTCGATTCTATCAGGCCGTAGCCGATTCTGGTGGTGCCGGGGTCAATGCCGAGGATAAGCATATTAAAAATCAAATATCAAAAATCAAAATAACAGATAAAAAATAAAAAATTAAATCAACTCCTGATTGGTTAGCCGGTGTTTGTATATACGTTTTGCACATCATCGTGGTCTTCAAGCGCCGCGACTATTTCTTCCAGTTTAACCTTGCCTTCGGGAGAAATTACCTGCGGATATTTGGGCGTCCAGACGCCCTGAGAGGGGTTGTCAAATGCCCAGCGGGCGCTGCCCATTTCTCCAGGTTTGCCGCCGGTTTTGTTAAGGATGTTTTTGATTTCAGACAATGTGCGGTTGGAGTTGTCGGTAAGGCATTCAATAATTATCGCCACTTTTTCCGGGCCATAGGCCTCGACTACTACCTCTTTTAAATCCTTTTCTTCGGATGCCTTGGCGATGGCGCGACTGATGTTGTCATTGGGGACGTTTTCAGTGCGGGCTGTTTCTATAAGCGAACGGAGCCGCGGATTCATGTCCGGATTGGGTTCGGTTTTTGCGGCCGCGGAAATGGCGCGCAATAGCTTAGAGAAAGTAGCGCCTTTCTTTTTATCCACTGCCTCCTTGCGGTGCTTGATTTGGCTCCATTTGTTATGACCGGACATATCATAAAATGTAAAACTTAAAAATCAAAATGTAAAATAAAAATGGTAATGCACACACATATTTGGCGGTTTCTGACAATAAAAATCCCCGCGAGTTGTGGCAAGCGGGGGGACGAAGAATCGAGTTTGGTTATTGATACAAGTCATGGATGCCGATGATCCACGACTGCGGGCAGTTGTTGGAGTAGTCCATGGTTTGGGAGGAATAGCGGTGAGAGATGTGGAAGGTGTACTCGGTGACGCCCGCGAAGACCGTGCCGTCCAAGCTCCAGGCCTTGATGAGGATATGGAGGGTGTCGGTGCGATTTTCCAGCGCGCGGTTCGCGCGGATCACCAGGTGTTCGCTGGGGCGCAGGCGATTCTTGAGGGGCGAGCCGTTTTCGATGATCTCCAAGGCGAGTTGTGTTGTGTTGGTAATGATGATAGCCGGGAATGATCCGTTGAGTTCTTTGTCCAACATGTAGCAGCCGCCGAGGGATAAGAAAAAGAACACGATTATCGCCGCAATGACGAAGAGGGCGAGCACCCTCTTGAGATAGATCTTCAAAAGGCCCGCCGCTCCCGCTCCGACGAAATCCTCCAGGCTTCCGGACAATCTGTTCTTGGACATGATTGGGACTCCTATTGGAAAATAGAGAACTGAAAAAAACAAAGAACCGGGGGAAAGAGAAATAGGGGAACGGCTTTATTATAGATTAAATTGTATATAAAAGCAAATTGTGTTGATTCCGTCTTGCGGAGGACAAAAATTTCGGCTAGGATAAAAGCATCGCTCGGGGTGGCTGAATAAAAGATTTTGTATTGCGCGGCGCTTCAGACGATATAAACCAGTTTCCCGAAATTTTATGGGTAAGGCGCTCGATGAACAATTAAAAGTCATCAATCGTGCCTCTGAAGAGCGCGAAGCTGAACGGCGCGCGCAGAAATTTGGTTTGCCTTATCTTGATTTATCGAAGTCCCCGGTGGAACTCGCGGCATTTAAGCATATTAAAGAAGCGGAAGCCAGAAGCGCCCTGATTGCCCCGGTTAAACTGGATGGCAAGAAACTTGTGGTCGCGGCCTTTGACCCAGCTTTGCCCGCCGCAGACAAAATTTTCAAGACTTTGGCGCGGGATTCCGGTTTAGTTTTGGATATTGTGGTTGTTTCCATGTCGGGTTTGCGATATGCCTGGGGTTTTTATGCCCAGGTGCCTTCGGAAGCCGCGGAAATTACGGGAATGATCGGGGTGCCGGACGCGTTTTACGGGGTGCTTGAATCAAAAGCGGCGCATTTTGAAGACGCGCAAAAATTGATTACCGAAATGCGGACGATAGAAATGAAGACGGAGGAGGTGTTTTCAACAATTTTGGGGCTCGCTCTTTTACATAGGGCTTCAGACGTTCATTTTGAGCCGGGTGAATATGGCGTGCGGATTAGATATAGGATAGACGGGGTTTTGCATGACGTTGCTTCTAAATTTTCCAAAGACTCGTACCATGCGCTTTTGTCGCGCGTTAAATTATTAGGCAAGTTGAAGTTGAATATCATCGCTGAGCCGCAGAATGGGCGTATCACCGTGGGTCTTCCCGGCGGTAAAGAAGTGGAAATCAGGGTATCTGTGGTTCCTTCAGAATTTGGAGAGACAACCGTACTCCGCATCCTTTATGCCGAGGCCTTAAATATGACCCTTGCCGACCTGGGTTTCCGTCCGGATGACTTGGCCATAATCGAGCACGAACTCAAGGAGCCAAATGGCATGATTTTGAATACGGGCCCAACCGGCGCGGGCAAGACCACGACGCTTTACGTTTTTTTGAAAGCCAAAAAGAAACCCGAGATTAAGATAATCACCATTGAAGATCCCATTGAGTATCATTTGGAGGGAATAGAGCAGACCCAGGTTGAGCCGGCGGCCGGCTACAACTTTGTATCGGCGCTTAAGTCCATTTTAAGACAGGATCCGGACGTGATTTTGGTAGGTGAAATCAACGATGAGGAAACCGCCGCAGTGGGTATGCAGGCGGCTTTGACCGGACATCTGGTTTTTGCGACGGTCCATGCCAATAACGCCCCCGCGGCTATTCCGCGGCTACTGGACTTGGGCATAAAAACCCAAACCGTCGGCCCGGCGCTTAATTTGATTATTGCTCAACGTTTGGTGCGGAAATTATGCGAACACTGCCGCGCGCCGATGGACGTTGCTAAAGAACGCCGCAATAAGATCGAACAATTTTTGAGTCGGCTGCCGAAAAGGGTGGCGCGGCCCCCAATATCAAAACTCGCCCTGTACGAGGCGAAGGGATGCCCAAAATGCGGCGGGTTCGGTTATAAGGGCCGCGTGGGATTGTTTGAACTCTTTTTGGTGGACGATGTTATTGAGCGGGTTTTGCGGACGGATGTTACTGAAGCGGGTTTAACGGACGCGGCCAAACGCCAAGGCATGACGACGATCCAGCAGGACGGCATCCTGAAAGCAATCACCGGCCTCACAACGCTTGAGGAAATAGAGGCCGTAACCGGTCCAGCCGATCTTTAAGAATTCATAAGTATCGGTCTGTGGGCAAAATTTTGCCCGGAGGCAAAAAGCATGGAAACTCTTCTCAATAAAATTGGGAAGAGGTTAGAATTTTCTCGAGGAGTAGTCCAGCCGGAACCAAACTATCCAATAACTAAAGAAAATTCCTGCCCACAGACCGATGCCGACGAATTAGATATATTATAGCAAATTCAGCATTTATTGTCAATAGCCAATTAAATTATGGATTTACCGGAAAAAACTGAAGAATTAACTGTTGAAACCGTGTTACGGCCCAAGATTTGGGCCGATTATGTTGGCCAAGAGTCCGTAAAACGGAATCTGCATGTTATCTTGGATGCCGCCAAGAAACGCAATGAATCTCCGGACCACCTGTTGTTTTATGGGCAGGCGGGTTTGGGCAAAACCACTTTGGCGTATCTTGTGGCGACTGAACTCGGTGCCCGTTTGCGCGTGACTTCCGGTCCGGCTTTAGAAAAAATGGGTGATATCGCCGCCATCCTTTCCAATTTGGAGCCGCATGACATTTTGTTTATTGATGAAATCCATCGCCTGAATCGCCTGATTGAGGAGGTTCTTTACCCGGCCATGGAAGCGCGAAAGCTTCATATGATTATCGGCAAGGGGCCGGCGGCCCGCACGCTGTCCTTAGATTTGCCGCCCTTTACCTTAATTGCCGCTACTACCAAGACCCATCTCATCTCAGCACCCTTGCGGTCCCGTTTTGGGGCTACATTTAAGCTTGATTATTATGAGACAGCTGATATTGAACAAATTGTCAAAAAATCCGCACAGGTTTTGAATCTTATCATAAATGAAGGCGCTGTCAAGATGTTGGCGGCCGCCTCCAGATTTACGCCCCGGGTCGCGAATCGGCTCTTAAAAAGGGTGCGCGACTACATAGCTGTATTTAATTTCTCGGAAATTAATGAGGAAGCGGCGCGGAAAACACTGGAAATGCTGGAAATCGATGAATTGGGGTTGGAACCGCAGGATAGGCGGTTGCTCCGGGTAATCGTGGAGAAGTTCAACGGCGGGCCGGTGGGTATTAACACCATCGCGGCGGCCATGAGCGATGATCCGGCGACGATCGAGGATGTTTATGAGCCGTATCTGATGCGGTTAAGTTTTTTGCAGAGAACTTCTTCCGGCCGAGTGGTAACGCTTGAGGGGGCAAAACATGTCGGCGTTTATCCAAAAGGCCGCGGTTGAGGTTTATGGTTTATATAAGTTCAATTTTACCGAATCCATCTGGCGCTGAAGTCGAAAAAGAATGGATCGCGATTGGGAACGACGGTACCTCCGCGGTTTCTTTGGACGGCTGGGTATTAAAGGATGAATCCGGCAAGATATTTAAGATTAAAAATATCCGTCTTGATGGCGGGGCGGAGATCAGGTTTGGGCGGCCCCAGACCAAAATTGTTTTAGGCAATTTGGGGGACGAAGTGGCGCTTTATGACCCAACCGGACACCTGGTGAACAGTTTGCGTTACAGCCGTGCCGTGAAGAGCGAGGAAATTATCAGTCACAGCGAAACGTCGGCCGCTATTTCAATGTTTGAGCCCTTGGCGAGGCTTGATGGCGCGGCCTTGGTTTCGGCAAACATCGCCGGCGGATTTTGGCTGAATATGCTGATAGTGGGCGCGGCCTTCGCCTCAGCCGCGTTTTTGATTTTAACCACAATACGGTCAAATGACTTTAAGCCGAAGAATTTTTAAGGTATGTTCTGTACCCGGGTAGGTGGGGCTGCGGCTGCCGGGTCTTCTCCCGTAATTCTTGATTTGTGCTCTGATTATCAGAATCTTAGGGTTACCACACTTATGACCCTTAGATTCTCAATTCCTTTGACCCTTGATTTTGCTTCGCCGACTGGCGGAGGCAAGCCGGGGGTCTTTTGTTTTGAGACAAACATTGGCACAATGAAGACACCTATAATAATTTATGATCGCGCGTGATATTGCCGCCACCAACAGATTGGCCGAGAAGTTGGCCTTAGAGATATTAAAAGATAAAAAAACTCGGAAAGGAGCCGTGGTTTTGGCTTTGGTGGGGGACTTGGGCGCCGGCAAAACCACATTTGCCCAGGCGTTCGCGAAAGCCCTGGGTGTAAAAGAAAAAATTGCCAGCCCGACTTTTTTGATAATGCGATCCTATAAACCGGCAGGCAAAAATTACAAACTTTTTTATCACATAGACGCCTACCGGCTTAATTCGTCGCGGGAATTGTTGGACTTGGGTTTTGCGGATCTATTAAAAGATCCGGCCAATATCATCCTTATAGAATGGGCCGACAAGATAAAAGATATTTTGCCGGCCGATGTTCGTTGGCTTAGGTTTTCTCATGGTGAGAAGGAAGGTGAGCGCGTCATCGACCATTGACCCAAGATTGGGTATTATCTAGATAATGAAAACTTTACTATTAATAGACGCAAATTCTTTGATTCATCGGTTTTTCCACGCCATGCCGCCGCTCACAACGCCCAAGGGCGAACCCATTGGCGCTATTTACGGATTATCCCAAGTGCTTTTGAGGATTTTCCGGGAGATTAAGCCCGACTATATCGCGGGCTGTTTTGATCGGCCGGAACCGACCTTTCGAGACGAGATTTTTAAAGAATATAAAGCGCAGAGGCCGCAGGCGGAGGATGCTTTGGTTTTTCAAATCATAAAAACCAGGGAACTTTTTAAGCAATTTAACGTGAAAACCGTGGAGCTCCCCGGTTATGAGGCCGATGATCTGATTGGGACGCTCGCGGAAAAATTCAAGACCGAATCGGATTTGCAAATCATTATTTTTTCAGGCGACTTGGATAATTTGCAGTTGGTGGACGGAAAGACTGTAGTGGTGGATTTTCTGTTGCGGGGCATCACGGAAGTAATGCGGTATGATGAAGCGGCGGTGGTCGCCAAATACGGATTGAGTCCCAAACAACTCCCCGACTTCAAGGCATTTGTGGGGGATGCTTCGGATAATATCCCGGGCGTCAAAGGCGTCGGCCCAAAGACAGCCGCTCCGCTTATTAAAGAATTCGGCACCGCGGAAGAGGTTTATAATTCTTTGGCGATTATTCCCGAAAAAACGGTTAAAAAAATAGCCGACCAAAAGGACACGGCTTTGATGTCTAAAAAATTGGCGACTATTGTACGCGACGCGCCGGTTGATCTGAAATTCGATGATGTTAAAGTTCGGCCGTTTGATATCGTGGCGTTAAAAAAGTATTTTGGGGAATTGGGTTTTGAGAGTTTGGTGAGGCGGTTGGGATAAATATGCTGATCGGTTTTGACTTAAAACAAAAGATTAAAGAATTGCTTCGGGTTAAGAAGAAGATACCGGATTATTTTGATCTTGGGGTGGCTTTTTGGCTTTTGGATCCGGACGGCAACCAGTATGTCGATAAAACCAAAACAATCGGGGAACTCCACGGTTTGGCGGCGGCAAAACTGAAGGAGAACGGCCTGGAAAAAGTTTTTTATGAAATAGAAATGCCGCTCTTGCGCGTTTTGGCGGAGATGGAAATGTTGGGCATTCAAGCTGACCCGGCGGTTTTCCACGGCGTCGATAAGGATTTGGACAAGGAACTCGTAAAACTCGTGAAAGACATTTATGCCTCCGCCGGGCGGGAGTTTAATGTTAATTCGCCTAAACAATTGGGGGAAGTTTTGTTTGATGTTTTGAAACTCAAACCAAAAAGAAAGACCAAGACAGGCGGCCGGTCGACGGGCGCCGAGAGTTTGGAGGAGTTAAAAAATGGCCATCCGGTTATCCCATTGACTTTGCGGTACAGGGAGTTGTTCAAATTGCATTCGACTTATGTTGCGCCGTTGGGTGACTTGGCCGCGGCCGCGAAAGACAATCGCATTCACACGACTTATCTTCAAACCGGCACCGCGACCGGCCGGTTGAGCTCGGAAAATCCTAATTTGCAGAATATTCCTACGGGCACGGAATACGCGAAGCGCATCAGGGGGGCGTTTGTGGCGGCACCGGGACAGTCGTTCCTGTCTCTGGATTATTCGCAAATCGAGTTGCGTGTCTTGGCCCATGTTTCCGGAGATCCCACCATGACGGAGGCGTTCCGGAACGACCAGGACATTCATAAAATTACCGCCGCCAATGTTTTTAACGTGCCGGTCGACGCCGTAACCAAAGAAATGCGCGCGGCGGCCAAGACTTTGAATTTCGGCGTGATTTATGGCATGGGGCCGCAGGCCTTCGCAAGGGCTACCGGAAAGACCTATGAAGAGGCAGTCATGTTTATAGAGGAGTATTTCAATGATTTTGCCGAGGTCAAGGTTTGGCAGGACAAGTTGATTAACAAAGCCAAGCAGACCGGTTATGTGGAAAACTTGAACGGCCGCAAAAGGTGGCTGCCGTATATCGCGTCATACAGCCCGCGTTTCGCCGCGGAAGCGCGCCGGGCCGCCGTTAACATGCCGATCCAGGGTTTGGCGGCCGACATTATTAAATTGGCCATGATTGCGGTTAAAAAAAATTTGCCGGATATAAGATTGCTTTTGACAATTCACGACGAATTGGTCTTTGAGGTGCGGACTGATATGATTAAATCAGCGGGGGATAGGATTAAAAAGATTATGGAATCGGCTTATAAACTTGATGTGCCGCTTAAGGTGGATATGGCAGTTGGGAAGAATTGGGGGGAAATCAGCTAATTTTTAAGCTACGAAATACGAAAAATTTACGAATACATTAAATTATTTAGCACAGTCTTTCGTATATTCGTACTCATTTCGTATTTCGTAGCCAGTATATGTTCGACTTCTTTGCTAAAAAACAAAAAATCGTAAATAACGCCGATGGCGTGGTTCTTATGTCCGACGCCTGGTTTCAAAGCGTTATCACAGAGTTGACCGACGCGGTGGTCGGCTATAACCCGGATTTCAAGGTCTTGATTTTTAATTCAGCCGCGGAGCGCCTTTTTGCCTTGTCGGCCGCGGAGGCCATGAGCACCCCGGTAACACTTGCGCGGGCGCGCGAGCCGAGGGTTAAATTTTTAGTCCAGGTCATTTTCCCGTCACTCGCCCCTTCGGTTGTTTTACACTCCGAGCCGGGCGTATATCCGCAAGTTGCGGATATGCATTTTGACGATCTCCATCTTAGGGTTATCACTAACAGGATAAAAGACGCGAATGGCAATGTATTGGGTTTTACCAAAGTGATTCATGACCGTACCCGAGAAATCAGCATATTAAAATCCAAGAGCGAATTTTTGACCGTGGCGGCGCACCAATTGCGCACGCCTTTGACGGCTATAAATTGGTCGCTCGAGGGCTTGGCTTCGGATCCGACGGTGGGTGATAGTGGCCGTGAATTGGTGCAAACCGGGAATTTGGCGGCTAAAAAGCTTTTAAAAATAATCGAGGATTTGTTGGACGTGGCGAAGTTGGAGGAAGGCAAATTTGGTTATCATTTTGAGGAGGGTAAATTTGTAGAATTTTTGGAGAAACTTTTATTGGATGAACAGGTGATAGCTTCGCCCTATGGGATAAAGGTTTATTTTGATCGCCCCAAAGACGACGTCGTTTTCTTTTTTGATAAAGAAAAACTGGCTTTGGCCATTACCAATTTAATGGATAACGCCGTTAAATATAATGTGCCGAACGGCTCGATTACGGTGACTATCCAAAAAATAGCAAAGGAGCCGCATGTGCTGGTTACAATTAAGGATACGGGCTTGGGCATTCCGCCGGAAGCTATGGATAAGCTTTTTACCAAATTTTTTCGGGCCGAAAATGCCGTCAAATTTTCCACTGAAGGGTCGGGATTGGGGCTATATCTGGTGAAAAATGTTATTACGCGCCACGGCGGTAAAATTTGGGTAGAGTCGGAACTTAACCGCGGCACGACTTTTTATTTTACTTTATCCACGGATCCAAAAATCGTCGCGCATAGGGAAACGACAGCGGAGGATATATAAAGGAAGGATTTGCCATAAAGGGCTTCGCCGGCTTATTATAACTTGAAATGCCGGAGTTACCGGAAGTAGAAACTATGGCGCGGCAACTGGATGCGGAGCTTCCGGGTCGCGCCATCAAAACCGTTTCTTTGATTACGCCTTCCATGCTTAAATATCCGGAAGCCGCGATTTTCAGGCGCGCCATCAAGGGCGCGCGGATTTTGGGTGTTTCGCGGCGGGCCAAGTACGCGCTTTTCAGCTTGAGTGGTGGGAGAACTCTTTTAATTCATCCCAAAATGACGGGGCATTTCCTTCTTATTTCCTCCCCCTCTTCGAGGGGGAGGATTAAGGTGGGGGATGAATTATCAAGCTGGAAATACGCCAGGTTCGTTTTTGAGCTTGATAATGGGAGCGAGCTGGCTTTTTCCGATGTGCGGAAGTTTGGGACGGTTAGATTATTGGATAAAAATGAGTTGGAGAGTTTTTGGGAAAAAGAGGGCTTGGGGCCGGAGCCGTTGGAGCCGAGTTTTAAGGTTACTGAGTTTATAAGTTTGATAAGTTCGCAGAATGGGAAAATCAAACAGGTTTTGATGGACCCTAAAATAATCGCCGGTATCGGTAATATCTATTCCGATGAAATGCTTTATATTACTGGTATTCATCCGGAGCGGCGGGCAAAGTCGCTTTCTGAGAAAGAGCTGGCCGGATTATATAAAAATATGGGGCAAGTCTTGCAGAATGGCATCGCTTTGGGCGGTTCTTCCATAAATAACTATCGGCTTTTGGACGGCAGAAAGGGACAGTATCAGGAGATTAGAGTGGTCTATGGCCGTGAAGGCGAGCCATGCGGAAAATGTTTCGATAAAATTAGGCGCATTAAAGTCGGGGGCCGATCGGCGCATTTTTGCCCAGGTTGCCAAAGATAGTATCCGGCATAGAATATCCGGTATCTAATACGAAACGAAACGCGCTAGATTTAGAAAATACTATATACTCTATACTAGATACCCACTTTATGATCATTTTCCTTTATGGTCCCGATGCCTACCGTCGGAGAGAAAAGCTGGAAGCCATTACCGCCGAATATGCAAAGAAACACTCGGTTTTATCCGTGCAGAATTTTGATTTGGAAGAGGAATACGAACTGGGCAGGTTTATGGATTCGGTGTCGGCGCGCTCTTTGTTCGATCCACTTCGTTTTATTAAGTTGGTGAATGCCTTGTCGGTTTCCGTCACGGAGATGCCTCTCTATGTTGAGACGCTCAGGGCGCTTTCGGATGTTAAAGAAGTTGTGGTGGCTTTGAGCGCCGCCGATCAGCCGTCAGGAGCGCTGGATTTTTTATTAAAAAAACCCGTAACTTCGCAAGAGTTCCCGGTTTTGGACGGCGCGAAAATTTTTCAGCTGGTACGAGATGAGGCCGCGAAACGCGGATTGGCTCTGACGGCCACCGATTTAAATCAGGTTGCGGCTACCTGCGCGGGAGATGGGTTTTGCGTCGGCAATGAATTAGGAAAATTAGCCCTCGGCGGGAGGGCATCGGAAACATCCGTCTATAAGCGCGGATCGTTTTTTGAGGCGGTTTTGGCTTTGCAGCGCGGAGCGGGCCAGCGCCAGAAATTGCCCCTTTTGGAGGAACTACTCATTCATGAAGACCCGGCTGCGGTTTTTAATATGCTCGCGGCCTTGGTAGCTTTCGGAGAAAAAAGCCGTTTTGCTGATTATGACGTGGCGATAAAGTCCGGGAAGCTGGATTATGATGCGGCGCTTACGGATTATGTTTTAGGATAAACAAAAAACCGTTCACTAGGCGGTTTTTTGTTTGGCGATTAATTTTGAAAGGCGTGATTTGAGGCGCGAGGCAGTATTGGCAGTTATAACGTTGGTCTTCGCCGCCTTGTCCAGTTTCTGCTGGGCTTCCACAAACATTTTTTTGGCTTCATCCAGTTTTTTGGCGGCCACTAGTTTTTTCACCTCTTTCACCGCCTTTTTGAAGGCGTCTTTTTTGGTTTTATTTTCCGCGGCGCGCTTGACGCTCTGCCGTTGGGCTTTTTTGGCCGATGCTTTGATTGGCATAAGATTAATTAAAAATATAACTCTTAATTTATATAATCAAAAGATTATCAGAATACTCACAAAAAAGCAAGGGCTGCCACGATGACAGGGTTTTGATTTTCGGCGTATAATATAAGTATGATCCGCGTACTTTCAGGTGTTTTGATAATAAACAACCCGCCCAAAGTGGTTTTGGACATCGGGGGCGTTGGATATGCCGCGACGCTCCACAAGGGAGCTTTTGCCGAATTGCCGGCGCTGGGGAGCCCCTTGCGGCTCCATGCCCACCTCCAGGTGAGGGAGGACGCCCTGGAATTATACGGTTTTTTGCGCGAAGAAGAATTGAATTTATTTGACCGGCTGATGACCGTTTCCGGCGTGGGGCCCAAGTCCGCCATGGCGATTTTGGGCGTGGCGCCCGCCCAGCAACTCATTGCCGCTGTAAACGAAGGCCGGGCCGATCTTTTGACGCGCGTTCCGGGCGTTGGTAAAAAAACGGCCGATCGCGTTATTTTAGAATTGAAGGGCAAGCTGGTTTCCGCGTCCTCAGCGCCGCAGACCCTTGAATTGATGTCCGCGGACATGGAACTGGAAGACACATTGGTGAGCTTGGGGTATTCCAAGCAGCAGGCTAAGGCCGCCGTTCAGAAGATTGATCCAAAGATCACCGATTTCAAGTCGCGGCTCAAAGAGGCGTTTAAAAATTCAAGGTAATCCTTCGACTGCGCTTCGCTTCGCTCAGGATATATGCGCTGAGCTTGTCGGAGCGATATCTATGTTGAACTATCTCAAAAATTTTTACCATTTAGTCCTGGCCTGGCTTTCGGCTGTGCTTTTCAGGTTTCCCTCGCGTAAACTTTATGTTTTGGGCGTGACGGGTACTAAGGGCAAGTCCACCGTTATTGCGCTTATTGGCGCCATACTCGCATCCGCCGGTAAAAAGGTGGCCTACCTTTCGTCGGTAGAAATAAAAATCGGAGATATGGTGGAAAAGAACAGGACCTCCATGACTATGCCGGGTCGGGGATTTATGCAAAGGTTTTTGGCGCGGGCGGCGGCTGCCGGCTGCGATTACGCGCTTTTGGAAGTCACCTCTCAGGGTGTCGCGCAGTCACGCCACCGCTTCATTGATTTTGATGCCGGACTGGTTACCAATCTGCATCCGGAACACATTGAATCCCACGGCAGTTTTGAGAAGTATCGGGATGCCAAGTGCCGTTTTTTTGCCTCCGCGGTCAAATCCGGAAAATCCAACAAGCTGTTTTTCATCAATGCCGCCATGGCCGAGCGGCCTTGTTTTGAGGACGCGGCAGGGAGCAATGAGATTATATTTTTTGACCGGGAAGATTTTGTTAATACAGATTTGAAAAATCATTACAATCTTGAGTCCGATGAGGCCAGGAAGATGCTTTCGTCGTGGCTTCAAAATGATTTTAATCTGGAAAACGTGGCGGCCGCGGTGGCTTTTGTCCGTACCCAAAATATTCCTGATGCCGTGATTTTCAAAGCGTTGCAGGATTTTCATGGAGTTGTCGGGCGCATGGAATATGTGCGGCGGGAGCCCTTTGCTGTTATTGTGGATTACGCGCATACGCCGGAATCGCTTGAGGCCGTTTATAAAGCGGCTTATGATGAGGGCGCGCATCCTCTGGTTTGCGTTTTGGGTT
>CAYHSY010000003.1:0-25903 GCA_964359435.1 uncultured Candidatus Saccharibacteria bacterium | reverse complement strand
TATTTGCAACAAGTTAACGCCGAAGCAGTCTCAAATGTGCTGGACGAGTACACCCAATGGACATCGGGGGGCTTTTTGGTTTATTATAAGTTCTAGAGCGGGCGCATAGTTTAATGGTAAAATGTTGCATTCACATTGCAAAGACTCTTGGTCCGATTCCAAGTGCGCCCACAAATAAAAACAGCCACTAGCGGCTGTTTTTATTTGTGCTTGGAATCGGACTGAAAGGGGGTCGGGGAAAAACGCTAGTGTTTCCCCGTATAGGAAATAGGCCCGATGTGCATCGGGCCGTTTAGAAACCGAGAGGTTTCTAAGGAGCGAAGCGACGTTCGACTCCAAGTGCGCCCACAAAATACAGAACAGTCCTATAATCGTGACGAGTAAGAAGAAGGTTTTGTCACTGAAGCAAAATTATTTTGGTTTTGCGAGAGGGTGAAGAAAGGAAGTATAAAAAATCTCCGTCGGGCTAAGTGCCGAGCGGAGCGTTTGCGCTGATGTCGATTCTGACCACCCCCGGAAAACCTTGAGCTTTGATTGTGCTGGCGGTGTTCAGCAGGGTTGGGCCGAAAGATACGATGCCGTTGTCCCCGCCATACCGAATTGGTAGGTTGAAACCTATCTGCCGGAGAGCGCGAATGGTGGTTTGCATGCCGCCGTTGATGAAAAGTGTGCCGGTCGTGGTCTTGTCGCTCATGTGGCCGCTCCTTTAAAACGAGTTCTATATTTTTAACTCTGGAATGACATAATCGGTCACATGCCGTTGGAAGTGATTTATCCACAGTTTTGTGTTTTGACAGTGGCGAGCGGTGGCGTATAGTTAAATATAAGTGGTGGAAAGTGGGGAATAGTGTGGAATCTATCACCACAATGGATTTTTTTAGTTGGGCTACGGAATACGAAACAATATGGGAATGCGGAAGCGTGTGAGGCGAGTCCGCGTATCCGTTATTATTCCGTATTTCGTAGCCGGCAGAGCATACTAATCATTCGTGTAACTATGTTCATCGGCGAGTACCAGCACACAATTGACGGGAAAGGCCGCATGGCCGTGCCGGCCAAGTTCCGGCCGAAGCTGGGCGGAGGCGCCATCATCACGCGCGGCTTGGACCGTTGCTTGTTTGTTTTTACGGAGAGCGAATGGGAGGTGCTGGCTAAAAAAATCATGGAACTTTCACTTCTTAAATCCGACTCGCGCGCTTTCGCGCGCTTCACCATGGCTGGGGCGTCCGATGCGGAATTTGATAGTCAGGGACGCATTTTAATACCGGCGCATCTGCGGGAATACGCCGGCTTGAAAAAGGAAGCGGTGGTGACAGGTGTTTATCAGCGTATTGAAATTTGGGACACGGCCGCCTGGAAAGATTATCGCGCCAAAACCGAAAAGAATTCCGATGCCATTGCCGAAAAATTAAGCGAATCCGGATTATGATCCACAAACCCGTCATGACAAAAGAAGTTTTGGAAATACTCGCGCCCAAACCAGGCGACTTTATGATTGATGGGACTTTGGGCGGCGGCGGGCACGCGCGTTTGCTTCTGGATGCCCTGGGTCCGGCCGGAAAATTATTGGTTGTTGATGAAGATGGGCAGGCGATTGCCGATTTCAATAAGCTGAATGACCAGCGTGTGATCGCCGCGCGGGATAATTTTGCCAATCTGTCGAAAATCTTGGAATCATTTAATCTCGGTTTGGCCGATGGCTTGATGTTGGACTTAGGCCTCTCATCCGATGAAATCGAGTCCTCCGGCCGCGGTTTTACTTTCCAAAAAGACGAGCCGCTCCTTATGACTTTGCGCGATGAGTCGGTTCCCGTCAAAGTTCTTTTGCGGGAATTAAAGGAGGAAGAATTAGCCGACATTATTTATGAATTTGGCGATGAGAGATATAGCCGTCGGATTGCTCAAGAAATTAAAAAAACATTAAAACAGAAAAACATAGAAACGACGTTCGATCTCCGGGATGCCATTCTGCGCGCCGTGCCCAAAAGTTATGAACGGGGGCGCATCAATCCGGCCACCCGCGCTTTCTTGGCTCTCCGCATTTACGCGAATCATGAATTTGAAAACTTGAGCTCTCTTTTGAATATCTTGGATAAAATTGTGAAACCCGGCGGCCGGGTAGCGGTTATAACTTTCCATTCCAACGAAGATCGGATCGTTAAAAATATATTCCGCGATCTTTCTAAAGCCGGCCGCGTCTCTCTTATTAACAAGAAAGTCATCACGCCCGATGGAAACGAACTCGCGGAGAATCCTCGGGCCCGTTCGGCTAAATTGCGGGCCATAGCCATGCGTGACCTTGGTTCCGCGGCCTCCGACAAACGTACCGCCATGCTTTTATCGGCGTATGAATCATTTGGTTCTGTCATAAAAAGATTTTGAAATATGACCATCATCGAACCGAATAAAAATAAAAAGCGCGTGAATATCTTTTTTTGGGGAAGCATAGGCCTGCTTCTGTCAGTCGCTCTTTTGAGTATTTCGGTGTATAATCAGACGGTAAATCAGAATCACAAAATTGCATCGTTGGAAGAGAAGATTATGTCTTTTGAAACCGAAAATGCCGAATTGAAGAATGATCGTTATTCATTAATGGATGTGAAGAATCTGCATCAAGCGGCTTCCGCCGCCGGGCTGGTGAAATTGGTGCATCCGGAATATCTGGAAGTTTCTCCCAGCCCGTTTTTGGCTAATCGCTAGTTTTGGATTCCGCGGTCAAGCTTGTAAATTCGGCGTAGTTTAAGATTGTTGGATTTGATTCAATAGCGGCTCCGGTTATGAAATTTTTCATTTGGTCTAAAAAAGATGTCAAATTGCCGTCTCCCGGCGGATATTTTTCTTTAAGACATGGCCGGCTTGTCATGGTGTGCGCCGCCATTTTGGTTTTCTATCTTGTTCTGGTGTTTAATTTTTATCGCCTTCAAATCCAAAAAGGGGACTACTATTCGAATAAAGCTCTGTCTCGCCAGCGTTTTGCGGCATATCTTGCCCCACCCCGAGGAGCGATCTATTTTAAGGATAAAGATAATAATTCCATACCGGCTGCTTTGAATAAAATGTACCCGATTATTTTTGCCGTGCCCAAGGAAATAGAGGATCCGGCAGAAGCATCGGAGTTGCTTAGTGAGGCGTTGGGGTTGGAAGCGGCGCGTCTACTAACTCTTCTCGGAAAGCCGAACGATTTATATGAATTGTTGGTCAAAAGAGCTACGGCGGAAGCGGTGGCGCGCGTGCAAGGGTTGAATTTGCAAGGTATCTATATTGATGAGGCCAGTTATCGTTATTATCCTTTTAATGCTTTAGCCGCTCAATTAGTCGGTTTTGTCGGATCGGGTTCGGATGATTTGGAAGTTGGTCGTTACGGCATTGAGGCCTTTTATGATGCATCGCTGGCCGGCCGGCCGGGCAAAATTACTCCTCTTAAAATTGAAAGGAGTATTCCTGGTACGGACATTGTTTTAACTATCGATCGTAATATCCAGGCGAGAGCGGAGGAGATTTTGTTGGATTTATCGGAAAAATACGAAGCCGAGCGCGGCACGATTATTGTTGAAGCTCCTAAAACCGGAGCCATTTTGGCCATGGCGAATTACCCTCGTTTTGATCCTAACAGCTATTCTAAATATGACTTGGGTACTTTTTTAAATCATGCTACTGCCGCCGTATATGAACCCGGCTCTATTCTTAAGGTTATCACCATGTCCGCCGGACTTGATTCTGGCAGTTTGACGCCGAAAACCAGATTTTATGATTCGGGTAGCTTGACGCTTAATGGCAAGACCATCCGTAATTGGGACATGAAGAGCAATGGAACGGTAACCATGACTGAAGTCATCGAGCAATCCATCAACACCGGCGCCGCTTACGCGGAAAAATTAATCGGCCACAAAAAGTTTTATGATTATCTGGTTAATTTCGGACTTAACGATAAAACCGGCATTGATCTTCCGGGTGAATTATCCGGTAATCTCAGAAATCTTGAAAAAAATGCGCAAGATATCAATTTTGCGACGGCTTCCTATGGCCAAGGCATTTCTTTGACTCCTATCGAATTAGTGAATGCTTTTTCCGCCATAGCGAATGGCGGCATGCTGATGCGGCCTTATGTGACAGCCGACAAGAGCCCATCCATTGTGAGGCGCGTAGTCTCGGAAAGCGCGGCTAAAGCCGTGACTGGAATGATGGTTTCGGCCGTTGATAAGGCCGGGGTGGCTCAAATTCCGCGTTACAGCGTGGCGGGTAAAACCGGCACGGCTCAAGTGCCGGACTTTAAGCGGGGCGGTTATACCGATGAAGTTATTAATTCCTACGCCGGTTACGCGCCCGCCAGCAATCCGAAATTTGCTATACTTATAAAACTCGACAAACCGAAAGGCGCTCCGCTAGCCGGCGCGACAGTCGTGCCCGCCTTCCGTGAATTGACCGAGTTCATGCTGAATTATTACAATATCCCGCCGGACCGGAAATGATTGTAATATCATTGCGGGGTATTTTGTGGCATTCTTATCGTAATATCCATGAAATCATTTTTACAAAAAAAACTTGAAATTTTGCTGGCGATTTTGGCGCGATGGACTATCGCCAAATACGAGCCATCTGTTATCGGTATCACCGGCAGTGTTGGTAAAACATCCACCAAAGAAGCCCTCTATGCCGTATTGCGCAATTTGAGGAGTGTCCGCGCTTCCCATGGCAATCTAAATAATGAATTAGGCCTACCTTTGACGATTATTGGCGATTATGATCGGGGCGGCGGTTTTTGGTTTTATTGCGGCGTTATTTTAAAGGCATTGTTCCAGCTCATGCGGCGGCGCAAATATCCGGAAATCTTAATTTTAGAATATGGCATTCAAAAGCCGGGGGACATGAAATATCTTTTGGATATCGTGAAGCCCTCCATCGCGATTTTTACGGCTTTAGGCGAGACGCCGGTTCATGTGGAATATTTTTCTAGCCCCGAAAGCTTGGCCCGGGAAAAAGCCAAATTGATTGAAGCCGTTTCCGCCATCGGATTTGCTGTTTTTAATAAAGACGACGAGATGGTTGCGTCATCGCTGGAGAGAACGCGGGCCCATCTGATGAGTTTCGGGTTTTCTTCTGACGCCGATGTGAGGATTACAACTTTCGCCAATTTGGCGACAGAAGAACACCCCTTCGGTATTTCTTTCAAGCTAAATTATGCCGGCAATTTTGTGCCGGTGAAGTTCGCCGGCATCTTTGGTAAATCCCATGCGTACGCCGCTTCAGCCGCTTCTTGCGTGGGGCTGATTTTTGGCTCCAACTTAGTGCGCATCGCGGAATCGCTGTCTAATCACTATAATCCGGCCAAGCATCGCATGTCGCTCGTATCGCTTCAAAAGGGGGCCTTCGCAATTGATGATTCATACAATGCTTCGCCTATGTCCATGCGGGCGGCCATCGAAGCCGTCAAAGAACTGGAGGCCAAAAGAAAGATTGGCGTTTTGGGCGACATGCGCGAGTTGGGTAAATATGCCATTGCTGCGCATGAGACGATGGGGGAATTCGCCGCCGGCGTTTTTGATATACTGATTGGCGTCGGGCCGTTGGGTAAAATTTTGGCCGAGGCGGCTAAAAAAATCGGCAAAATCGCTCATGACAAGGTGTTTGTTGTCGAGGATGCCGCGGGAGCGACGGCCTTGCTCCGTGACTTGCTAAAATCCGGAGATTTGGTTTTGGTTAAGGCCTCCAGGGCAATCGGGCTTGATAAGCTGATTGATGATTTAAGGATCTAACATAGAAACTTAAAATCCGGCATAAAGCCGGATTTTAAGTTTGTGCTCCCATCGGGATTCGAACCCGAGTTTTATCCGTGAGAGGGATACGTCCTAGGCCGGGCTAGACGATAGGAGCGATTAATTTATAAACTTATATTAACAAGATTTTTTATTTTAGGCAATCTATACAAATAATCTTCAATATGCCAATATCTAACTTAGATCATTCAATGGCTCTCTTTACTCGGAGGTTGCCATGGCCGACAATTGCGTTTTCTGTGATCGGTCTAAGTTCGAAGAACGAATCATTTTTGAGAACGGCGATTTCTACTTGATCGCGACTCTTGGCCAGATCAGCGACGGCGGTTACGTGCTCATAATCCCTAAGCGCCATGTGTCGTGTCTGGGTGCTCTCGGAGTCGGAGAGTGTCAGCAGATCATGGAGTTTGAGAAGCGTGTTGAGTCAGCTCTGCGAACGGAGTACAGCGACCACGTTGTAGTTTTTGAACACGGCATCGTTGGCCAAACCGTGAAGCATGCCCATTTGCACCTCGTGCCGATGCGGGTTGAAATGACCGCTCGCATCAAAGGGGACTTCGGGCGAAGCGATGTGGTCTGTCTACAATCGCTCGCCGATTTCCATGAGCTCTATAAGGGGAATCCCGAGCCGTATCTGTTGTGGCGCGATGAAAGCGGCATCTTGCGAGTATGTTGGAATCCGCCGGCGCCGCTCCAGTATCTGCGCACGGTCGTGGCCGAAGCGGTGGGCCGCCCGGAACGGGCCAATTGGCGGAACATGGATCCGGTATTGGATCAGCAGTTCTGGTTTGAAACCATCACCCGCCTCAAACCCCATCTTTCCTGAAGCCCCTACGGGCTTCTTTTATTTTAGCCCCAATATCCTGCCCGTTCTGCGGCGGGGTTATTAAATAGAAGCTAAAATACCCTGAGCCCATCGAAAGGTAGACCTCAGTCATACCCTGCGGCTTGCCGCGGAGTGGTTGATTTATGATGCATCTAGTTGCACAACCTCGAATATGTCTCACTTCCAGAACTCACTCAAACCTACTTAATCTCTCTCGTTCACTATTTTAATTATATACTGGCCTGCTATAATCAACTTTACAAGCCGATCGGCTTGTAAAGTTGATTAGGAGTAATTTTTTAGATAACCTATAGATTGGTTTATAAGTTCATGAAAGATATACCCAGACGTATTAGAATTGGCGCCCTGCAGAAGAAGTTATTAATTCTTCTTGCGGGTGGGGCGTCTCTAATGTTTTCCCAAACACCACGGGGTTATTTTAACGTCATTAATAAAATGGGAGATGAGTGGCAGAAGGTTAATAGAGAATCGTTGCGAAAAGCCATAAGGGGTTTATACGAAAGTAAGCTAATTCAATATAAAGAACATACCGATAAAACAGTGGAGCTCGTTCTGGATGATGACGGCAAGCATAAAGTTTTATCGTATAAAATTGAAGAAATGAAAATTAGAAAACCCGCTAAATGGGATGGTAAATGGAGAATTGTGGTGTTCGATATTCCCGAGAATCTGCGAAGCATCCGCCAAGCATTAAGGGAGCATCTTTGTCGTCTCCAATTTTACCAATTACAAAAAAGTGTTTTTGTTTTACCCTACGAATGTGGCGACGAGATAGAATTTTTACTGGAGTTTTATAATATACGCAAATACGTGCGCCAAATCATTGCTAATGGTTTAGACAACGAATTTCATCTCAAGCAAATTTTTGATGTGTAGCCGCACACCTAATACTTATTAATACCTATAGGCGCAAATTACTCGCTATTACTTACCATCAACTTTAGAAGCCGATCGGCTTCTAAAGTTGATTAAACGAAGACGTTGGTTCGGGTAATTGGTTCGGGTAATTGGTTTAGGTAATGGGTAATAAGATTGGACTACGGCATAAGTACGGCATAAAAAAGACTCCCAAGAGTGATCTGGGAGTCGAGGGATTGTCCGCGGGGCGGTAAGATACTGGCATTATGAATTTGGCTGAGCATTATTGGCACCAGCTTTTTCCAGTCCGCAGACACCGATTACGAGTTTCTCTACCGCGTTGAGCTTATCTTGGGCCGTCCCTTGCCGGTCAAGAACGAATTCTTCCGGGGTTTTATATACGCTTCCCACCGGCCGCCTATCAGCAACTTGGAAGAATCTGCCGTTCGCCGACTTTACCACGCAGCAATGTTCGCATTTTTCTAACTTAAGGCTTAACAGTTTCATTAGTCGACCCATCGTATCATAGTCGGTGAATAGCCCCAGAGAAACCAGTTCCCCCTTGATTCGGACGAATGGCTCATGGGCCAATATGAGTTCCGGATCGAGTTCTGGTCCGTTGATAGTTACAGACATGAGCGATCCCCCTAAATTAAAGTGCTTTATGGTGGACAAACTGATTAAATTATAGCAAGATTATATTAAATATGCAAACCATTCTTATTACCGGCGGGGCGGGGTTTATCGGCAGTCATTTGAGTGAACGGTTGCTCCAAGAGGGGCAGCGCGTGATTTGTGTCGACAATCTTTTTACCGGCCGGGAAGAAAATATCACCCATTTGATGAGCCACTCCAACTTTAAATTTATAAAACACGATATTATTGATCCGCTCCATATCGATGAGCCGATCCATCAAATTTACAACTTGGCTTGTCCCGCCTCCCCAGTCCATTACCGCGAAAATCCTATCCGTACTGTGAAGGCGAATACCATCGGCGTGATTAACGTGCTCGGGTTGGCCAAGAAGCACAAAGCCCGGATCCTGCAGGCCTCTACCTCGGAAGTATATGGCGATCCTTTGGAGCACCCGCAAAAAGAAACTTATTGGGGTAACGTTAATCCCATTGGTCCTCGCGCTTGTTATGACGAGGGGAAGCGCGTCGCCGAAACTCTTTTCTTTGATTATCATCGCGAACATAAGCTGGACATCCGCGTGGCTCGGATTTTCAACACTTACGGCCCGCACATGTCCCCAAACGACGGCCGGGTAGTTTCTAATTTTATCATCCAGGCCTTGAAAGGCGCGGACCTCACGGTTTATGGCGATGGCAGCCAAACCCGGTCTTTCTGCCATGTAACTGATTTGGTAGATGGCCTAGTGCGCCTCATGAACGCGGGCAGTATGACCGGCCCCGTAAATCTCGGGAATCCCAAAGAATTAACCGTGAAGGAAATCGCCGAAAAAATCATTTCACTCGTTGGTTCAAAGTCAAAAATAGTTTATCAAGAATTGCCGGAGAATGATCCCAAAAAACGCCAGCCGGACATCGCGATCGCGCGTCAAAAACTTGGCTGGGAACCAAAAATCCCCCTGGAGGAGGGACTTAAAAAGACGATAGAATATTTTCGCTCTACGGTTTAGAAATCTTTCAGCGAGATTTAATTGATTTTCTCCCCGTTCAAATAGACCCTCATTTGTCTTTTGGCCAGTTCGGCAAAAAACGGCTCCGGTGGGATGATGGCTTCGGGGCCAAAGACACCCCGTTCGGCGGCGATGCCGTTTTTTACGAATTGCGCCATTATGGAGCAGGGCATGCCGGTATCCACGTTGCAAGTCGCGTCTTCCCAGCCCTTTAATGTCTGGGCAATACAGTCCATTTTTACTTCATGCGGTTTGCCGGCTTTAGCGCCTTTCATGTGCATCCAAAGATTTTCTTTTTCCAAATAACCCTCCGGCATCTGTATTCTTTTTAATGCCTGTGTTAGAACTTTGACCGGCTGTACATCCACTCCATTAATTTTAACCGGATTTTCAGAATCTAAACCCAAGGTTATAAACATTTCCAAAACGTTTCTGGAATGGTCCGGGAAGCTGGAATAGACGCGCGCGTTTTTAAGCCCTTTATGGCTGTAGTATCGGTGAAAGGTTACAGGTTCCGGATGGCGGGTGTAATACGTGTGTTGTTTGCCAATTTCCAGATAATCAAATTCTCTTTCGTTGCTCCTCGCTGGGCGATGGGTGAATTCGCCGTTTAGGAGCATATTGGCTTGGTCGGTGAACTCTTCTGTGATTGATTCCACGGAGAAGGGGACGATAAACACCGGCATATTGGAATTCCAGGCAAAGCCCACGTCCAGTGTATCGATCGTATCAAACTGGTTTTCAATATGGTGAGCCATAACATTCACCACTCCCGGCGTACTGCCGCATCCGGTTATGGCCGTGAGTCCTTTTTCTTTGAATTTGTCGTGGAGATTGAATTGGTCTATGGTCATCGGTTCGTCGGACCCTAAATCAAGATAATGGAGCCCGGCATCGAGGGCCGCTTCCATCGTGGATAGATTATAGTCGCCTTCCGCGCAATTTATGGCGACCGTCGCGCCCGATTTTTTCATGACCTTGACAATAGTATCTTTTTCACGCAAATCAACATATTCAAATTTAGCTTTTTTATATTCTTTAAGTAGGTTTTCCAACCTGCTCTCATCTCTGCCGCAAAGCAAAGCTGAATAACCGTTATATAAAAGATCTTTGGAAACAATTCGCCCCTGCTGGCCGGTGGCGCCGAAAATTATAAAGTCATACATATTTTTAATTATAGCAAGTTATAAAAAAGACCCCTGTTGATAGAGGGGTCAGCTGGTCCTATTCTTCGCGGACAGAAAGTCCATCACGGCCTTTTCCGTCAACTGTAGTTTTTCCTTAAACGTGATTTGTCGGTCATCGATTATGTTGGGTACGATCACGCGGTTGGGATGGCCATTCCAGGCCTCGAGAGTTCTCTTTTCTATTTCCAAAGCGAAGGTTAGATCTTCCGAACGGGCGGTATTGTCGGCACGGCCGTAATGCTCCGGCGCCCCGTGGGCAGCTGATACCATATGGATGGCCAGGCCGTAGCAATTGTAGATTTTATCCATTGTGAGCCGGTTGGAGCGCAGCAATTGGCAGAAGTGCCCAGTTTCCATATAAACTCTGGGGTCCAAGAGGCCCCGGTCGAAAATTAGCACGGCATCCTCATTTTCCTCGGCAAGATCTTTCGCCATATCCTCGCCGGTTTCCTCGAATGCCATTTGGAGCTTGAGAACCGCGTCTTCAAATGACGCGAGGCGTTCTTTGCTGTTCTGAATCATTGCCAGCCCTATTCCGCCCTGGAATAGAATAGTGGGGATTTCCGGGAAGCACAAGACGAAATAGCCGCGTTTCTTTAATGTCCGCCTCAAGTATTCCAGGGCCTTTGACTTGCCGCCGCATGGCCCGCCGGTTAGGACGATTTTATTGATCATCTCCGCACCTCATACTGTCAAGGAACTTCCAAAAACATAAATATAGTCTAACAACTTAGGCGTGATAAGTCAAGGAGAATTTGATTTTAGCTCCAAAAGCTGTTATTGTGTAAATAATATGAAAGCGATGAGGTTGTGTTTTATTATCTCGACTGTTTTGGGGTTGGTCGCGCTTGCGTTATTGTTGGCGGTTTTTTGGGATGTGAACTATAATATCGTCATTCATTTTGATATTTTTGAAGGGATTGATATTTTGGGCGAGCCGAGCCGGGCCTTTGCGGCGATGGGTGTGGCTCTATTCGTAAATTTTTTATTCATCATTTTGGCCGGTTATTTAAAAAATCGTGAGCCGTTTTTAGCTTGGGCTCTGGCATTAAGCAATGTTGGTTTTATGACTATGGTTCTTGTCTCCGCGATCGTGATTATTCTTAACAATTAATTCGCGTTTCTTAGCGATTATTCTGTGTCTTATTGACTTTTAGACCTCGTTCCTATAAGCTATAAGCTATAAGCTAATAACTTAATCCAATATGTCATTTGCTGTTATAGAAACTGGCGGCAAGCAATATCGCGTGTCCGTCGGCCAAAAATTAAAGATAGAAAAACTTGAGGGCGAACCAGGCGCTCCCATTGCGTTTGATAAAGTTTTACTCGCCGTGGATGGGGATAAAACCGAGGTTGGTGCCCCTTATATTGCCGGCGCCAAAGTAGAGGCAAGAATCATCAGGCAAGACAGGCATGATAAGGTGATTGTTTTCAAATATCATTCCAAAACCCGTCAGCGCAAAAAGAAAGGCCATCGCCAGCCGTTCACTGAAGTGGAAATTATAAAAATATAAAAAACCCGCTGTAGCGGGTTTTTTATATTTATCGTTGATCACTGTCTTTTTTCCAACGCGTGCCCCAGAGTATCCTCGTCCGCGAAGGCGATTTCTCCGCCAAATGGCATGCCCCGGGCGAGTCGGGTAATTCGTTTGGCAGATCCGCGTAAATGTTCGGCAATAACGCTTGCGGCCAGGTCGCCATATGTTGTGGGGTTGGTGGCGATTAAAACTTCTTCAGCTCCGCCCGGTAGCGAACGTAATCGGCGCATCAGAACTTCTAGGCGGTATTTGGGAGTTTCGCCCAATACGCCGCCGCGGCCCATTTCGCCGATGACAAGGTATCGCCCCTGGAATTTTTTTGTCCGTTCAATGGAGAGCAAATCTGTCTCGCGCTCAATTATGGCAATCAAGTCCGCGCGTCTTCCGGCATTGCCGCAAATTTGGCAAAGCGGATTCGGTGCTTCATGAAGGTAAAAACAATCCTCGCAAGGGCGAATGGCGTTGAGATTCAAAAGCGCGGCCGCGAGCGGGCCGGACGCGGTCTGTCCGGAGTTGGCGATATGGAAAGCCAGTCGCGTCGCTTGCCGAGGTCCAATTGACGGCAGCTCCGCCAATTTATCCGCCAGTTCTTTTATGGGTTTGGGGATCATAATTCAATGAAAAATTAAAAATAAAATTATTACTAAACCCTGCCCGCCGGCAGGCAGGGGTACCATAATTTTTAACTTTGATTTTTGCATTTTGAATTAGATTGCGTGGTGTGTGTCTATGCTGTCAAAACTGGCTCGTTCCGGATCGAATTTAAGTTTCACGTTGCCTGTTGGGCCGTTGCGGTGCTTGGCTATGATTATTTCCGCTGAATTAATTTCTTCCGGTTCGGGATTTTGTTTTTCTTTATCTTTCCTATAAATAAACATGACCACATCCGCGTCTTGTTCAATGGAGCCGGAATCGCGCAAATCCTGAAGTTTGGGTACCTTATCATCGCGCTGGACGCTCGCGCGCGATAACTGTGAAAGCGCGATAACGGGGATGTTGAGCTCGCGTGCCAGCGTTTTCAAGCCGCGGGAGATTTCCGTGATCTGCGACACCACATTGTCGGTTTTGGTGCGGGGCGTGAGGAGTTGCAAATAGTCGATGATAACCAGGTCCAAGCTGTGTTCCGCCTGCAACCGGCGGGCCGTGGCTCTGATTTGCAAAATATTGGGACTGGGCGTGTCGTCTATGAAGATTTTAGCTTCCGCTAAAGACCCCAGCGCACCTTGGATCAGTTGGAAATCCATCTCGTCGGTTAGTTTTCCGGTACGCAGGCGCCACAAAGACACACGCGCTTCCGCCGCAATGATGCGGTCAATCACCTGATCGCAGCCCATTTCCAAAGAAAATATGCCGACGGATTTTTTTTCGCGGATAGCGACATTTCTGGCAATATCTAATGCCAGCGATGTTTTTCCGAGCGATGGCCTGGCGCCCAAGATGATCATGTCCGATTTTTGGAGTCCGGAGAGGTAACCATCCAATCCAGGGAAGCCGGTGGAAAGTCCGCGTAACGCGCCTTTATTTTGATGTAATTTTTCAATACGCTCATAAGCGCTCTGTAGTTCTTTGGAGATACTTACGAATCTGGGTTTTGAGGAGTGTTGGGCAATGGAAAAAATTTTATGTTCAATTTGGTCCAAGACCGTGTCAATATCGGATTCACCCGGCTCAAAAGCGGCTTCTGATATTTCCGCTGAAGCGCTGATCAGGTCCCGGAGTATCCGTTTTTCTTTTACCAGTTTGGCGTAATGGGCCACGTGCGAAGACGTTGGCACTGAATTTACCAAATCGGCAAGATAGGCGGAACCGCCCACGCTCTGCAGGGATCCGTCGTCTTTCAATTTTGAAGAAATACTCAGCAGGTCTATGGGTTGGCCTTTTTCATAAAGTTTAATTACGGCGTCATAAACGGTCGCGTGCGACGGCTTATAAAAATCTTTTGGCGTCAAAATATCCGCCACTTGCACAATGGCTTCTTTATCGAGCATCAGGGCGCCCAAAACAGATTGCTCGGCTTCTAAATTTTGGGGAGGAACTTTAGGGGAAACCATAAAATTTCTAATTATTCTAATTGATCTAATCAAATCCCAATGACTAAATGTCCAATGTCTAGAAAGAGATTGCTTGTGCCACCGCTAAAGCTACGGCGACACGCGGTCGGAGTACCTCCAGACGCTATGGTCGGGACAGGTCGCAAGGACGGCTTCTCTTGGTCATTTTGTCATTAGGCATTGGTCATTGATTAGAATAATTAGGTTAATTAGGAATTAGGAATTTTTTAACACGAGCGGACCGAGCGGCGTGTCTTCTATTATATACCCCAGCCCCTCCACCTTTTTTCTTAAATCATCCGCACCCGGGAAATCTTTGGATTTTCTGGCTAGTTCGCGTTCGCTGACCAGCTTATTGATATCAGTCGGTATTTTCGCGGCCGCGAAGCCCAAACCCAAAATGTCGAGCAAGGCGGCAATCTTTTTCATCGTCAGCTTTGCATCCGCGCGTGAAATTTTCCAAACGATTTTTTGATTTTTATTTATAAACGTGAAAACTGCGCCGAGTGCTTCCGGTGTATTCAGGTCATCGTTCAATGCCTCCATAAAATCATGCTCCATAACCTTCATAGCCGTCGCCAGGGCTTTATCCGGTTTTGTGCCGCCTTTTTTGGTCACTAAAGTCAGTTTAGAGGCGAATTCTTTTAAGCCGTTGAGTGCTTCCACGGCTTGCGTCGGCGTGTCGCTGGTGTAGTTCAAGGGCGAACGATAATGGTGAGTTGCGACGATATATCTAAACACTTCAGCCCGGTATCTTTGCAGGAAATCCGAAATGGTGATGAAATTACCCAAACTTTTGGACATTTTTTTGCCATTAACGAGGAGCGAGCCGGCGTGCATCCATAATTTCACGAAGGGTTTTTTGCCAGAGGCCGCTTCTTGTTGAGCAATCTCCGCTTCGTGGTGGGGGAATTTGATGTCTATGCCGCCGCCATGCACATCGTACTGCGGACCAAAAAATTTTTCGCTGATCGCCGTATCCTCAATATGCCACCCCGGTCGACCCGTGCCCAATTCTGTTTCCCATAGCGGCTCTCCATCCACGATCGTGGGCCCTTTTATGAAGCCGGCTTCGCCTGCGGTATTCCCCGAGCTTGTTGAAGTGATATCTTGATCCCGATGTAATTTCCACAGGACAAAATCGCCCTTATTGCGTTTGTGGACGGATTCGTCAATGCGCGAAATCGAATCCTCGGCCTGTTCCGCGGTACGTTTGGCTAGTTTTCCATAATCAGCAAATTTGGAAATATCAAAATAATATCCGCCCGCCTCGCCGTGAGGCGGGTCGTTTTCCATTTTATACGCATAACCTTTTTTGACGAGTGTTTTCACCTGCGCGATTATATGGGGGATATAATCCGTCGCCCGGGCATATTTGGTGACATGCTTGATGTTTAAAAATTCCTCGGCTTCATGATAGGCGCGTTCCACTTCGCGTGCCAGGGCGATAGGAGAAATATTTTTTTCTTTGGCGCGAGCAATAATTTTATCATCAACATCCGTAACGTTTTGCAGATAAAAAAATCTGATTTTTTTGAATTTCAATAGCCGCGCGAAAATATCAAAAACCGCGTAAGTCCGCATATTGCCGATGTGCGGCGCGTCATAAACCGTCAGGCCGCAGACGAACATCCGCAATGTCCGACGTCCGGTGTCGGACGCCTGGTTCACTGGCAGATCCTCGATTTTTTCAGTTAGGGTGTTGTATAGTCGCATATTAGATACTGGGGACTGGGGAATAAGAATGCGGGAACGTTGTCGTTGCGAGGACTCCGATAATTATCGGAGGACGCGGCAATCTTACGCTATTATCCTTAAATAAATTATACTCATTGTCATTATCCGCGCAATGATTGACACTTCAAATAATATACGCCATACTATAGACAGTGTAACCTAGCCCTTTGTCAGCAATCGTTATCCTTGGTGTTTAGCGTCCGGAGAGGAGAATGTCATGACTGGCCAAGAACTGCGTGAAAGCATCGAACGGGGGAAAACCAGCGCGGTTGCGGAAAGCAAGCTGCTCAAGAAGGCCCTTATGGAAAACGGTGGCGCTGATGTATGCGTGACGATGAACAAGGAAGCTTGCCGTCTCGCGGAGACGGTATTGACAGAGGCCTATCTTCGGTTCTTGGAAATCGATGTTCGGGAGGCAGTCCAAAATCATTCACGGGCGCTCGTAATCGGCGTCCGTTCGTCGGCCGATCTAAAGCCGCAGATTAGCGGTAATGGCAGCAAATTGGAAGGAGCGGTTTTCCGGCTGCTTCAAGAAGCCGGGTACGCTCCCAAGTTGTGGCGCCGCAAGCCCAATGGCTCGTACGGAGAATTTGGGAAAGATGAGATCTGTGAATCCACCCTGGTCAACGCGATTTACGATCTCATCTCCGACATTTCCGGTGACAAGTATTATGAGAGGAGTGATGACTGGGCCATCGTTCTTCCTCTGGATGTCGCGTTCCCGAAAGATAGTCGCCGAGGACGGTGTAAGAAACAAGGGCAAGGGTCAGGGATCGCCTAGGTGGAGTGGTTTGTTATTGCGGATTTACCCCTTGTCAGGAGAGGCGCGTCATGAATATCGATGTGAACGGGCTCATCCGGAATATCCGCGCGGTAGTCGGCAAAGCCAATGTGGCCCTCATAAGCAAGCGCACGGCAAAGGCGGCAAAGGCCGAGTTCGCCGAGACGTTCGCGAGGATTGAAGAGGAGGGAAAGTTGCGCATTGCTCTGGAGCAGATTCCGGTTATCATCGGTAAGGCCATCATTGAGGGAGCGGAAACCGCCGAAGTCGGTATGTTGACTTTGGAAGATCTAGGGCCGGACGTTCGTTGTCACCGATATGTCTTGGCAGAAGGTTGGAAGCCGGCCTTACATCAGATCAAGACATGTAGTAACGCCGCCGAAATCATCAACGCGTGCGAGCGGGCCGGTCTCCGGCCCCATTTGGAAAACTTCAGCGAATCGTCGTGGCGCATCGTCGTCACCAAGTTCAGTGCGTGAACAAATCTTGCCCCCGGCCTAGCCGCCGCGGGGATTTTGTTTTTAAAGCCAAACCATATATAATCCATATCAGCGCGATTCCTTGTATTTTCAGAAAGGTCTGAGCCGATGAGAAATATGGATCTTGGCGGTTTGATCCCCGAAGTATACGGGATACTCCATTCCGCTGTTGCATTTGCCGGGCAAGGCGTTACGGTGGAAACGTTTGATGCGCTCATTGCCGGCGTTGCCCTCGAGGGGTATATCATGACCGTCTTGGCGCAGATTGGCCTCCATGTCGGGCGGTGCCTAAAAGACGGCGCTTGCGAATCGGCGCCCATCCATTCTTTTGGTTGGTACGATCTCACGGACATGGGCCGGGAGCGCCTTAGCCGTGCGTTGCGTAGACAAGATTTCCAGCCGGCCAAGTCGGAACTTGGCGAATGCGCGCGCGTTATCCTGGAATTCTGCGAAAGGGCCGGGTTTGATCCGCAGATTTCCACCGGTAACGCCAACAATATGTGGGAAATCAGATTATCCCTTGGCCAGTTTCGAAGAGCCGGCCAAACACCGTCTCCCTTGCCGGATTAACCGAGCGAGGGAGATTTTATATTCCCCAATCCTGCAGCAGGCCTTTTCTTTTGAAAATATAAATAGTGACAATAGTGATTAGAAGCACGACCCCAAAACCGATCCAGAATTCCTCCGGCTGGGGGAATGCCGATGCTACGGCATCAACCGTGAAAAGAGCGGTATAAAGCATAAGCGGGAAGGTGAGGAAGGCGAGGATGGAAAAGCGCTGCATCACGGCGTTGGTCTTGGCGTTCAAAAGCTGGGCGTTAGTTTCTTCGCAGGACTCGATGGTTTCGCGGAAATTTTCCAGTTGCTGGGTGATTTTTAAATTGTCGCCGATTAAGTCTGCCAGATATACCCGGAGCGGCGCGCCCCAGAATTTTTCCCCGACATCGCGTAGCGATTGGAGCAGGAGTCCTTGAGGTTTTACAATTACGCCATAATCCAGAATGTCGCGTTTTACATATGAAATGCGTTCCAGCATTTGGTACTCCCGGTGGGAGAAAAGATGCTTAGTCACGGAAGTTACGTTTTGTTCAATGTGCCGCAACTCCCGCAGACAAAAATCGTTTATTTCTTGGATGATGTAATAGGCCACAAAGCCGCCGTTCTCAAGAATCTGTTCGGCCAGCGTGTCATTGGCATTTAAGTGTTCTCTAAAAGCGCGGAGAGGTTCGAAGTCTTCGTAGTGTATGGTAATCACCGTATCTTTGGTGATTAAGAAGTCGATTTCCGCCCGGCGCGAAGTGCGCAGATGGGTGTCATAAAGAGGGAAGTGATATGAAAGAAAAAGATAAGCGTCGTATTGTTCCACTTTGGAGCGGGCAGAGGCATGGAGGATTTCGTCCAAAATAATCGGATGAAAATCGTGTATGTTCCGCAGCTGGTCAATGTCCGCCTTGGTTGGTTTCAAAATATCAATCCAGGTTACTTTGCCTTTAAGAACTTCCATACCGGGTAGTAGAAGTTCGAGTTGAATTTTTTCATACCTCAAACTTCGTTATAGCTTTAAATAATGTTCTTCGTGCCAAGTAGCGCGTCTCTCTAAAGCCGCTCGAACTTTCACTACCCGGCATACTCTAATCATATCAGAATTAAAAATTGCTATACTTAAATCATGGATAATTCGCGCCATGGTTTCACTTTAGTTGAAATGCTTATTTATACATCCATTTTCGTGGTGATGGCTATGGCTTTCCTTGCCATACTTGGAACTTTCACGCGCATCGACACTGCCCAACAGGCGACATCTGAAGTGGCGAACCAGGCCAATTTTGTGGTCCAGCAAGTCCGGCGCTTGGTCGCCGCCTCCAGTTATTTCGAAGTCAAGGGCGCTGGGAGCGATGAGCTTTGGCTTTATCCGCAGGGCTATACCGTGAATCCCACAAAAATCGCGAAGTCCGGTTCGGCCATTACTCTTTCCGAGGGCGGCGCCTCTGCCGCGCCTCTCACGACCGGCAAGGTTACCGTGGACGCTTTAAGTTTTGCGAAATACGCGAATCCCCCGGGGCCGGACGTGGTTCAAATTGATTTGACTTTGAGTTATGTGAATCCGGCGACAGCCGAAAAGGGGACACGCTCATTCCGCACGGCTGTGGCGCGCGTTTCGGCCGCGACTTTTGACACTGATTTGGTGCCCAGTTCTGACAATTTCATTGATGTTGGGCTCGCCGGCACGCGTTGGAAAAACGGAGTTTTTGCGGGGGGTATCGGTATTGGAGTTTCGGCGCCATTATCACCGATCAGGTTGGAGGTTGATGGCGGCGTGCGTCTGAATACCGTTACGGTGAGGCCAAGTTGCGGCGCCGGTATGCGTGGTGTCTTTTGGGTGACCCAGGGCGCCGCCGGCGTGAAAGACAATGTGGAGGTCTGCGCCAAAGACGCGGCGAACGTCTACGCGTGGCGGACAATCTATTAGCTTAAAAATAAAAAATCAAATATCAAAATGACAAATCAAAAATTAAAATTTAAAAACGGTTCCCTTAATTTTATCGCTATCGGAATGGAATTGACAGACATTAAGAAGAGGTTAAAGGAAATGCCTACTTTGCAAGAATTTGAATTATTAAAAGAACGCGTCACTCGCTTAGAAAAACTCTTGCACGCCAAGCAGTTAAAATCGGCCTAAAAGCCGATTTCGATTTTTTTACTACTCGTGTTCATTTGTATACGGCTGTTTGAAAACTCGACTTGAAAGGATCGTGCCGTGGCCGAACCCAAGAAAAGATGGAACTTCTCGCTCCGAACTCTGTTGATCGGGATGATTCTACTTTCTCTCGCGACCTACAAAATCCATGACTATTTCTGGGCCGTCCATCTCATCGAAGACGGCCGTTACCCGATCACGGTGGATTACTCTAAAACCCTCGAAGAAATGATAATAGAAGGGAAGTATGACCGGGTAACTTCTGACATAAACTGCGTCAACTTCCCGATGCCATCAGACAAATCAGGTTCTGAAAAACTGGAAGCCGTCATTCTTCATTTTGATAAAATAGTCAGGATCGAGGATGTGTTAAAAATCCTAAATCGCCGGAATCTTCGTCCCGGAACATTACCCGAACTCCTGGCTTTTGGGACTAAGCATCCAGAAGAGCAGAGGAAATACCAAATCTTTGCGGTGGGTTCTTTTTGGTCTGACTCAGTTGGTGATCGCTTTATCGTTCATTTGATCGGCGGCAATCTTGCTCGTGGCGTTGAGTTGGATTTCCGTAATAACTGGTGGGATCCACGCTATCATTTCCTCGCCTTTCGCAAGCAGGATTAGCTCCACGCTCACGCGCGGAGTTTTTTTGTTTGTAGTTTTTCGACTCCGTTCAGAAACTAAACATTTTTAATTTTGCATTGTTATTTTGATTTTTGTATTTTGATTTTTGAATTGCATTCTGGCACTCTTGACACGAGAGTGCCAATTTTTATATACTTGAAACAATGGACGAAAGAACCCTCAAAATTCTCTTGGCCTCTGTTCGGGATTTCATAGCCACCGGCGAACCGGTGTCTTCCAAAGAACTCTATGAAGCCCACGATTTTGGCATCAAATCCGCGAGCATCCGCGGTGAGCTTTTGCGTCTGACCGAAAGCGGCTACCTGGACCAGCCGCACACCTCCGGCGGCCGCGTGCCGACGGAGCAGGGCTATGAATTTTTTGTAAACCAACTTATCGGGGAAATGTTTGGCCAAACTCTGGGCGGCCTTGTCTCCCTCCGCGATTCGTTGTTAGAAGAACTTTTGCATCGCCGCACGGATGAAGCGGTGGATGATCTTTCGGACGAATTGGGTACGCTCGCCGTCGGCTACGAATCGGACAGCGGTTCCTTTTATAAGAGCGGCTTTGAAGAACTTTGTTCGCAGTTGGACCTGAATCGCCGCGAGGAATTTTTGGAAATCGTTCATGACTTTGAACGGCTTAATGAAAGAGTGGAAAAATTTGCCGGGTCTCTCCAATCGGGCGAATCGCCGCAGGTATATATAGGTAGGAAGAGTCCGATTACCCAAAGCCCGCATCTCGCGGTCATCGCCGATAGTTATGAAATAGACGGGGAGCCCTTGCTCCTCATCGCCGTGGGACCGAAAAGAATGGACTACAAAAAACCATTGAAAATATTTAAATCCATTCGCGATGGATTTAAAAATAAAAAATCAAATATCAAATATCAAAATGACAGATAATAAATTAAAAATAAGGAAGCGCATTTAAATTTTAAATTTTAATTTGTCATTTTGTCTCCCTTCGGGAGATCTGCCGAAGGCATGACATTCTGATTTTTGCATTTTTAATTAATATTATGGATGAACCACAAAACAATTTACCCGAAGACGATTTGAAAAAGTGCCAAGCTCAAGCCGAAGAATATTTGAGCGGTTGGAAACGCGCCAAGGCCGATCTCATAAATCATCAAAAAGACGAAGCCAAGCGGTTTGAAGAAGTGATAAAATTTGCCAACAAAGATTTCATCAAGAATTTGATAGTGGTGCTCGATAGTTTTGATTTGGCTTTGTCCGCCGAAGCCAAAGCGAAGGAGGACGCTACTTCAAAGGGTATACAAATAATTCGTTCCCAGCTCGCCGACGCCTTGCATAAAAACGGCTTGGAACAGATTCAAGTGAAGATTGGCGACGGTTTTGACCCCGCGCGCCACGAGGCCCTGATGGAGGTTGAATCGGAAAGCCCGCCCGGAACTATAGTTGAAGAAATTGAAAAGGGCTACGCGTTGCACGGCACAGTCGTCCGGCCGGCAAGAGTCAAAATTAGCAAATAAAACAAAATAGCGTCCGACGACAGATGACGGAAGACCGATGACTGAATTTCTACATCCGTCTCCCGACCTCTGACCTCGGACAATCAATATGAGTAAAATTATCGGCATTGACTTGGGTACAACTAATTCTGCGGTCGCGGTAGTCGCGGGCGGCACAACTAAAATTTTGGAAAATTCCGAAGGCAACCGCACCACGCCTTCCATCGCGGCCATTTCCAAAGCCAACGAACGGATTATCGGACTTTTGGCCAAGCGGCAGGGGAGTGTGAATCCCAAAAATACTATTTTTTCGGTTAAGCGTCTGATCGGCCGAAAATTTTCCGATCCGGAAGTGCAGAACGACAAAAAATGGCTGCCATATGAAATTCGCGGATCCAATGCCGGCGGCGTGGAGGTGAAAATGGGCGAAGAGTGGTATAAGCCGGAAGAAATTTCGGCTATGGTTTTAGCCAAATTGAAAGCCGACGCCGAAGCGCGGTTGGGTGAAAAAATTGACGGCGCGGTCATTACTGTTCCGGCTTACTTCGACGACAGCCAGAGGCAGGCCACCAAAAACGCGGGTGAAATCGCGGGCCTTAAAGTGCATCGCATCATCAACGAGCCGACGGCGGCGGCCTTGGCTTACGGCCTTAACAAAGCCAAAAACGAACAAGTGGTGGTCTACGATTTCGGCGGCGGCACCTTTGACGTTTCGGTTTTGGAAATTGCCGACAACACCATCGAAGTGCGCGCGACCGGCGGCGACACTCATTTGGGCGGTGATGATTTTGACAAACGCATTAACGAGTACCTTGTCGCCGAATATAAAAAGCGCGAAGGCATAGATATTTCCAAGGACGCGTTGGCTGTCCAACGGCTTAAAGAAGCCGCCGAACGCGCCAAGCATGAACTGTCCACCTCGCTGGAGGCGGAAATTAACCTGCCTTATATCAGCTCCTCGCCGGAAGGCCCGAAGCATTTTGAGATTAAACTTACTCGCGCCAAACTGGAAGAATTGGTGGCTGACATGATTGAGCGATCCATTGAGCTCACCAAGAAAACCGTCCAAGAAGCGGGATTGAAGATGTCCGATATTGACGAGGTGATTTTGGTCGGCGGTCAGACGCGTATGCCGGCCATGGTCGCAGCGGTCAAAAAAATGTTCGGCAAAGACCCGCACCAGGGAGTAAATCCGGACGAAGTGGTGGCGCTTGGGGCCGCCGTACAAGGCGAAATCTTGGCGGCGAAAGTTGAAGGCCGCAAAACCGAGGGCGAAGTGAAAGATGTTTTGCTTTTGGACGTAACACCCTTAGCCCTTGGCATTGAAACTTTGGGCGGCGTTTTTACGCGTTTGATCGATAAAAACACCACAGTGCCGACTTCCAAATCGCAGGTTTTCTCGACTGCGGCCGACAACCAGCCGTCGGTAGAAATTCATGTGCTTCAGGGTGAGCGGGAAATGGCGACCGACAACAAGACCTTGGCGCGTTTCATGTTGGATGGCATTCCGCCCGCGCCGCGTGGCACGCCGCAAGTGGAGGTGACTTTTGACATCGATGCTAACGGTATTCTGTCCGTTTCCGCTAAAGACAAAGCCACGGGCAAAGTGCAGACCGTGCGTATTGAGGCCTCGACGAGCTTGTCCAAAGATGAAGTTGAGCGTTTGAAAAAAGAAGCCGCCTCGCACGCGGAAGAAGATCGGCAAAAACGGGAGCTTGTGGAAGAAAAAAATAAAGCCGAGCAACTGGTTTATGCCGCCGAAAAGGCCTTGAAGGATGCCGGTGACAAAGTTCCGGCCGAAATCAAAACATCCATCACCGAAAAAATCGAAGCCGTTAAAAAAGTTAAGGACGGCAATGATCTTGGGGCTATCCGGTCAGCCGTTGAAGCGCTCTCCGCCGAGATTCAAAAAATCGGTTCAGCCATGTATCAAAAAGGCCCGGATGCCGAAGGCGGCGCCGAGGGTCCGGGCGCGCCGGAGGCAAAGTAGTAGAATTAAAAGATGAACACTAATCTCAAATTGGGCATTGTGGGGGTTGCGTCGGCCGCCTTGTTTTTGGGTGCCGGCTTGGCGTATCGTTCTTCGGCCGGCGGAGAATCGCTTATAACTTTTGTGGCGTTCGGTCTTTCGGCCTTGGCCGCCGTGGCTCTTGAAGCGCAAGTGATCAGAGAAAAAGGCCTGCTGTCCTTGCTGGTCTTGGGTAACGCCGCGGCTTTTGCGCTCTCGGCCGCGCCGAGTTTTTCGTTGCCAATGCTTCTCGCCGCCGCTTTGTTTTACGCCGCATTTTTGGCTGCCGCTTTCCGTGGCCGGGTTTTGAGTTCGGGGCTTATGGCGCCCGCGCCCGCGCGGGTCGGGCGATCCATGCTGCCCCTGATGTTCACCGGCTTCGCCGTATTTGCCGCCATTCTTTACACGTCGTCCTTTGCGACTGGCGATCTGGCTTTTTCCGAGAGCGCTTTTCGGAACCTGGTCGGCCCCAGTGAAACGGCGTTGTCCGGACTGATCCCGGGCTTTTCTTTTGATATGAGTTTTCGTGCCGCCGTCCGCGCGGCCGTGGAATCCCGTCTGCCGCCGGAGCTCTCCGCCTTGCCGGAAGCGGCGCGGAGAGAATTATTGAACCAAAGCGAAGGCCAGGTCTTCGGGACGCTGTCGGAATTTTTGCAAACGCGGATTTCGCCTCAGGAATCGGTGCAGAGCGGTTTGCGCCGCGCCTTGAATCTCCGGTTGTCCGCTGTCCCCGAAAATTTCAAAACGCCCATGCGTGCCGGCTTCGGCGTTTTGGTATTTTTGACCATTAAGGGTTTTGGATTTTTGTTTACCTTCCCGGTCGCCCTCCTGGTATGGTTGTTGTACAAAGGCCTGCTCGCGATCGGTTTCCTGACTGTCACCACGGAGGATATTCAAAAAGAAAGCTTGAGTATATGAGCAAAGATTATTACCGTGTTCTGGGCATCGAAAAAAATACCTCGGACGAAGACGTAAAAAAGGCCTATCGCAAACTTGCTCATCAATATCATCCCGACAAAGCCGGTGGCAACGAGCAGAAGTTCAAAGAAATCAACGAGGCCTATCAGGTTTTGGGCAGCAAGGAAAAACGTTCGCAGTACGACCGTTTTGGCCGGACCTTCGACGGCGCGGGCAGTCCGGGCGGTTTTGGCGGTTTTAATTTTGACCCTTCGCAGTTTGGCGATTTGGGGGATATTTTTGGCGACGTCTTCGGTTTTGGATTTGGCGGTTCATCCGGCGAACGGAAAACTTATCGCGGCTCGGACTTGGAAACAAGGATCGACATCTCGCTCGAAGAGGCCTTTCGCGGCGTCAAAAAACCTTTGCGGATCGGTACGCTGGTGCGTTGCGAAACGTGCGGCGGGCAGGGTCATTTTCCCAAAGAGGGCTTCACTGTCTGTGCCGCTTGCGACGGTCGGGGAGAAATCCGGGAAATTCGCAGCAGTTTTTTTGGCGCGTTTTCGCGGGTCAGGACTTGCGGCAAATGCTCCGGGCTCGGGAAAATTCCCAAAAAGATTTGCGCGTTCTGCGGCGGCGGTCGCGTCAAAGGCGTGCGCGAAACGGAGGTGACTCTGGCTCCGGGTATCTCTGATGGACAGATCATTAAAATTTCCGGCTTGGGCGAGGCGGGCGAACGGGGCGCGGTGGCCGGGGACTTGTATTTGGGCGTGCGCGTCAAACCGCATCCGGTTTTTGCCCGGGTCGGCGATGATTTGGTGATGAGGCGGGTGGTGCCACTGCTGGATATTTTGCTGGGCAAGGCGATGGCCGTCGAAACCCTTTCCGGCAAAAAAATAGAAGCCGTCATCCCGGAGGATTTTAATTTGAAAAATAAATTGAAAATTACAGGCGAAGGTATGCCGCGCTTTAGCGGTTGGGGTAGGGGAGATTTGTATGTGGATCTGGAAGTCAAAACACCGAAAAAACTTAGTTCATCCGTCCGCAAGAAATTGGAGGACTTAGGGAGCTAGTTGTAACGCGCCCGGAAACACGCCTTTATTAATGGCCTTTTGAACGGCTCAACGGACGCCTACCGTTGAGCCGTTGAGTTTTGTGCCCCCACATGGAATCGGTCCGCCAGTGGGCGGACAACTGCTTAAAGTCCGTCAGCCGACGGATTTACCATTAAGCTATGGGGGCTTGCGGTAAAGTTTTGTGCCCCCACATGGAATCGGACCATGGTCAACTGCTTAAAAGGCAGCTGCTTT
>CAYHSY010000002.1:0-28737 GCA_964359435.1 uncultured Candidatus Saccharibacteria bacterium | reverse complement strand
CGTGCGCTCCACCTCGCCGCCAAAGTCGGCGTGCCCGGGCGTATCGATAATGTTAATTTTCACGCCATTCCAGGCAACGGAGGCATTTTTGGCGCGGATAGTGATGCCGCGCTCGCGTTCCAAATCCATGGAATCCATGATCAGCTCACCCATTTCCTCGATATGCCGGTCAACGTGCGCGGCGCGAAGCAAAGCATCCACTAATGTGGTCTTGCCATGGTCAACGTGAGCGATGGTCGCGATGTTCCTGATATTTTCTCTGCGCATATTATTAAAATTATTTTACAAAAAAGGGTCGCCCGAAGACGACCAGATAGTCGCATTTATTCTTCCGTAAGACGAAAGATGTGGGTTCCGTTGCCGCCCTCGAACAACACCGGCGTGTAACGCATCCTGCCCCGACCGATGTCCGTCTCGTCCAGAATCACCAAGTCACAAATTATACGAATCCAGCGGTACTCCTCGACGCTCACCATTGGCGGAGGCGTACCTTGGAGCACCGCCTCAATGGCTTTGCGTAGAAAAAGCTTCGCCCACCACACATACTTCTCACCCAATCTGTCCGCCTCTATTTTCCCCTCTTCAAGCTGGCGCCGCCAGTCGCGAGTCAAATTGAAAGTCCAGACATTCATCAACCGACCCTCCAAACATACCTGTATTATATTATAACAACTTATTTATAATAAAGCAAACTAAGCGGAGCGGCGGCGCGCAACATAGGAACAATAGTCGCATTCCGCGCCGGAGACGGGCGGCCGGGGCGAGTCGTAGATTTTTTTAGCGTTCATGACGGCATCTTCCACCCAAGAATCATCACCCAGGAGCGGCTCCAAAAAAATCTTGAAAGAAAGTTTTCTGTCCGCGAAGCCATCATCTTTATTGGCCCGGGCAAAAACGAAATAACCGGTTTCCGAAACAGGCAACCCGCGGCCGCGCAAAAGCCACTGATAAATTTCCATTTGTCGTTTATAACTGTCATAAATATGGTGCTCCGCGGAGCCGGTGGCTTTGTAATCCACCACGATCAATTCTTTTTTGCCGTTCACCCACACGTCATCCACGGCGCCAAAAACCAAAAATCCGGAGGGGGCATGCTCCACTTGCACGCCGGTAAAGTTGTGCCGCCACCCGTCCATCTCCGGACCACCGTAGGGAATGGCGTCGATTTTGTTGTCGGTAATAAACGGATGCGCGATGCCTTTGGCTCTGTATTGATCGAATTCTTTTTTCAATAAAAAGTCGATGGCGTTATTGAGCGTGAAAGGGAAACCCGGCGGCCGGCCAATTTTGTATTTTACATCCAACCAAAAACATCGGGGGCATTCAATGGAAAGTTCAATTTTAGACCTGGAGAGTTTTATCATAGATTCATCGATTCATCACTGGTACGGCCTTGATCGCCATAAACAGCGGGAATTCTTCACGAGCCAAATTTTCCGCTTTGGCTTTGGGACCCGGCTGGCTTTTTTTATTGGAAACCCATTCTTCCAAGTCTGTTACAGCGAAGCCGGCGGCAGAGAGCGCCTTAAAATATACTTGCATGGGCCGGTGAAAAGACCAGGTGATTTCTTTCGAACGCTCGCCCGGATGCATTTCAATCGGCAATTTTAATTCGCTCATATAACGATTTACCTTGCGGTATTGGAGCGATTGCCCTTCGTCCCAGCCCCAACCGGAAAATTTGGGAATACGAAAAATAGGGTGGTTTAGAACTATCACCAGCCGGCTGGAGGGCCTGCCCGCCGACCCGGTGGCGGGCTTCAAAATCCGGCGGGCTTCTTTCAAAACCGGGGCGATGTCCTCAATGTTTTGAAGGGCTAGAATGATAGTTACCGCGTCAAAAACACCGTTGTTCAAAAAAGAAAGATTGGTGGCGTCCGCCACGCGATAGCCGATATTCTTGGGCGATTTCTTTTGCGCCAGGGCGATCAACCCCGCGCCCGCATCCACGCCCAAAACATTCGCCTCGGCTTTCCCAAACTCGCGGGCGAAAAACCCTTCGCCGCAGGCCAAGTCCAAAACCGCTTCACCGGCTTTCAAATCCAACATTTTCAAAACCCCGGGCAGAATCAACTCACGCTGATAGCTGCCTTTTTCTTCTACCACGCCGCCATACCATTTGGCATGCTTACCCCACGAAGTTTTGGGTTCTTTTTTTCTGCTACTAGGCATACTGTATAGTATACAGAAAAACAAATCCCAATACAAAATCAATGTTTATTGTGTAAATATAGTAGAAGGCGGATTGTACTGCGGAGACAAGATAGAAGGAACTTGGAAGGTCGGGGGTGTATATTTGAAAGGCACTACGGTTCCTATAGAAGGCGTTGGCAATGTTTGAGGCCGCGTAAATAATGTTGGCGTGACTAAGCCGGGAGTCGGCAATACGCCTGGAGTAATTACTGATTTAGGCGTTTGTGACGAAAAAATAGTGGGGAACGTTTTCTGGATAGGTGCCAGACGGGCGCCACTAGCTACGCTGGCCGAACGCACCAAAACGCTACCCTTAAATACCTGACCACTTTCGTTGGTAAACGTATAGGTAGCGGACAGAGAGCCGGAGACACGGGGAATGGAACCCACCACATTGCGACCAGGAGTAAGCACTATATTTTTTAGATTAGTACCATCTGTAAACCTAATATCACCACGAAGTTCTTGATTGGAGTAGTTGGTAATAACAACGGCTTGGCGATTCGGCCGAGTCACGCGAGGGCCGGAGTAAATAGAGGGGAAAAGTTCTTGCATGGTATCCGGTAATACATAAGTAAGGCCGGCGGTAATGTCTGGAGAATTGATAAATTGTTCGCCCCTCAAAAACATGTTGATATAGACATCTTTACCACTTAAAACATTATATGGAATTTTTTCGCCGGTGCCATAGGTCTGCCCATCAACTGTCGCGTATGAAAACGAGGGGCCCACAAAACTTGCCATTTTGGTTTTAGGGTCAAAAGAGAAGGCAACCCCTAACGGCGGGGGGCATTGCGGCTGAGCAAAATCGAAAATTACTGGTATTTTCGGATCGGCAGTGACCAAAAAATTATTTCCGCGACTTCTTACGGCGACCCGAACCGCGCTATCCGGAATCGTTATTCCCACTTGATGCAATTGCGACTCGGGTAAGCCCAATACTTCTTGCATTATATTAAGCGCCTCTTGCAGTTCTTTTTGTTTTTGCTGATCGGCTTTCAAGGCACCCTTGAAAACTGCCAGGTCGGAGTCCAGCGCGTCAATTTGAGATTTTAAGCCAGCTTCTACTCTTTCTGCTTCTCCTGCTTTGGCTTGAGCGGCTACCTTAGCCGCAACGCTGGCCGTTGGATCGTTCAAGATGGCTTGTTCGTTAGAATTAGCAATATCCAACGCATTCTGCGCATCCTGATATCTAGATCCTAGAGAATCCAGCTCTGATTCGGTTTTAGCGATAGCTTCTTGATAACGAGGTACTTCTCTATTAATCTCATCGTTGGCCTTAGCGACTTCGCCCAAAACTTGCCGCGCCGCGTCCTCCACTCCTTCAATTCCCTCACTAACAGCCCCTATAAGTTCGGCCGTTAAATCGCCCGCTCCGTAAGCCGCTAAAGCCGGCGGCAGCACGGCCAGCCCGGCTCTAGTCAAACCCCCAATTATAATTTTCGCCGCTCCCCTCTTTACCACCGCTTGCTCCGCTAAAGCAGCCGCAGTACCAACCCCCGTCTTTTGCGCGGCTTTTTCCGTAACTAAAACTCCGGTTTGAGTGGCCTCGGTAGCGAGGCCGCTGGCCGCTGGCCGCGCCCCCAATCCTACCCCGGTTTGTGTTGCACCGCTGCTACCGACGCCCACCGCTCCCGCCTCCCGCCCAGCTAGTTGCTCAGCAAAGGCCGCTGATTCCCTTGCTAGTTTCTCTTTGGCCGCCATCTCTGCTACTAATCTTTCTGCAATTTTTCTTGACTCTACCTGCTCAGCCGCCAATTCTTCCGGAGTGAGTTGAGAAATTCTACTGATTTCTTGAGTTGCTAATTTTTCTTGTGAAATGCGTGCGGCTGAACGTTCTTCGGCTAGTTTTGCCAACTCGTTAATAGTTTTAGCTGTCTGCTTATCACCGCCCTCGCTTGATAGTAAATCATTGATGATGCCCGTAACTTCTTCTTTGAGCATCTTGGCTTCCTCGGCTGCATCAGTATACTTAAAACCTTCTAGAAATTCAAACAAGTTTAATCGTTTTAGCTTGTTTACGTCGCCGCTTCTAACGGCTTCTAATAACTCCCTTTTAAAATTTTCAAAAGAAGAGGTGAGGCCCACAAAGGGGGCGCTGCAGGGTGTTTTGGCCAAAAATTCTTTGGCTGCTTTTTCCCAAGCCCTCCATGCTTTAGCCCTATCAATATCACCTCTTTGTAGGGCGGCTCCCACTTCCCTCTCTACGTCATTTAAAAAAAGTTTGACAATACCTGGTCCCTCAATGCCGCCAGGGCCCGGCAACGGGGGTGGGGCTGAGCCCTGTGCTAATGTTTGAACGGGCAATACAACAGCAGCGATGGCAACCAATAAAAATATGCCGAGAGATTTTTGGTAAAGATTAACCATTATTTTAATTATACCAAACCGTTTAATCCACAACTTCTATGATCTTATTTTTACTAAAATAACCGTGGACGATTTCTATATACGACTGCGGCACGCCCAAGTGTGCGGCGAGGGCCTTGATGATGGCGCGGTTGGCCTTGTTGTCTTTGGGCGGCTCCGCAACCGAGATCACAAAATGGCTGGGGCTCATTTCTTTGACTGACGGATGCTTAGAGTTGGGCTTGGCGGTTACGAAAATTTTTTTCATGCAAATTATTTGTCATTGCGAGCCCCATACTCGGGGCGTGGCAATCTTACACTATTGTCTTATGAATATTTTTAATAACCATCAAGGTAAGATTGCTTCGCAGAGCCTCGCAATGACGGCCTACCTCATGTCGGGATACGTCTCCTGCGTGTTATCCAGGATGATCACCTCCACGCCGGAAGTAACAAGGGTGGCCATACTGTCGTGATCAGAGTGGTAACGTTTACGGCTAACCACTTTTTTAATTCCCGCGTTAATCAAAAGTTTGGTGCAATCCAGACACGGCGTCATTTTGCAATAAAGCGCCGCGCCGTCTATAGGCGTGCCGTATCGCGCGGCTTGGGCGATGGCATTCGCCTCCGCGTGCGTAGTCCTCACGCAATTCTTATGCGTTCCCCCGCGCTCATCGTAAGAAACTTTAATCAAGTGCCCAATCTCATCGCAGGTTTCCAGTCCCGCCGGAGCGCCCACATAACCCGTCGCGATAACTCGCTTATCCCGCACAATTATCGCCGCGGCCCGCCCCCTATCGCAATTACCGCGCAAGGCAACGGTATCCATAATTTTTAAAAAATACTCCTGCCAATCGGGGCGCTTATAAGGCGCCGGAACCGGCTGATTCTCGTCCATATTTTAAGTATAATACATTAACCGATTTTACTCCCGGCTTGCACATTTTTATCCGGCATAAGCAGTGCCAACCCGTTTTCGTCTTTCGCCGCCAGAAGCATGCCATGACTCGTGAGGCCCATCAGTTCTTTTGGCTCAAGATTCGCGACAATCACGATTTCTTGGCCGACTAAATTTTTCGGCTCATATATTTTGCCGATGCCGGCAATAATCTGACGCAAAACCGCGGTGTCCGCCTCGCCCTCCGCGCCGTCCCCCGCCACCGGGTCGGCGGGCAAGCCTGCCTCTACTTGGAGTTTGAGTAATTTATCAGATCCCTCCACGCGCTCGGCCGCGACGATTTTCGCGATCCGTAGTTCAATTTTTGCAAATTCATCAAAACTGATCATTATTTTTAATATACTCCAAATTTATAAAATCAACATCCCGTCGCCGAAGGAGAAGAAGCGATAACGGTTTTTGATGGCGTGCTTATAAAGTTCTAAAATTTTTTGACGGCCGATGAGCGCGGCGACAAGCATCATCAAGCTGGAACGCGGCACATGAAAATTGGTCACCAAACCATCAACAAACCCAAATCCTCCACTATCAACCAACTCCCCCTTATATCCCTCCTTATACCCCTCATTCGGCCGAATGAGGGGTATAAGGTTTTCGTGGATAAAAAGCGAGGTGAGACCGGAAAGTTTTTTGATTTTTTTATCCCGACCAAGCGAAGATTCCAGAGTTCTCGCCGAAGTTGTGCCCACGGCGATAATGGCTCTTCCGGATTTTTTGGCCCGGTTTAATTTGCGAGCCGCTGTTTTAGAAATTTCATAATATTCCTCATGCAGTTTTCCGGTTTCCAAATTTTCGATTGTTACGGGCAAGAAAGTTCCGAGATTGACGTGAAGCGTGACGAAAACGATTTCATGTCCCGCTTTTTTAATCTTCGCCATTAAATTTTTAGTGAAATGCAGGGCCGCCGTCGGCGCGGCGACGGAACCGGACCGGCGCGCAAAAACCGTTTGATATTCTTTTTTCAATTCCACTCCGGTGAGAGGCGAATTTTTGATATAGGGCGGGATAGGCATCTCACCGTATTTTTCCAAAATTTTATAAACATCTTTGACCGGAAACGACGGCCGCAAAAACCAAAATTTATCTTTCGATTTTGCAACCGTAAAATAAACAGCGACGGATGCGGCCAAACACTCCCCGATTTTCAACTTTTTCGGCGACAAAACTTTTATCAATCCCCCCTCGATTCCCACAAATAATACCCTAACTACGCCACCCGATTTTTTTCTAACCGCGAGCCGCGCCGGGATAACCTTGGTCTCATTGAAAACCAAAACGGATTTCGGCGGCAAATACTGGATAATATTTCTAAAAATATCATCTTTTGCCTTGCCGGTTTTTCTGTTATAGACCAAAAGGCGCGCGGCATCGCGCGGATGAGCGGGCTCTTTAGCAATAAGCTCCTCTGGCAAATCATAGTCATAACGCACCAAATTTTTTTCAAAATTATTTTTTGGCATTTTAATTTTTTACCAAATAATCAATTACCAACTATCGGCTAATTCGTGCGAATTAGCCGATATAAGAATAAATTTTATAACAGTTTTATTATATAGCGGGCAATGGGTTTCAAGTCTTTGGATAACCTGTAAAATACCGAGAGGCTGCGCTGCTCTTTTTCTAAAATATCCGCCGCGCGAAGTATGGCGAGATGCCTAGAGGTTGAGCGAAACGATAAGCCGATTTCTTTAGCGATATCTCCCACTGGGGCCTCCTCCCGACTTTTTAAATATCTCGATATTGCCAATCGCCTCTTGTTCGCCAAGGCCTTTAAAATTTTTTCCATATTGCCGTATTTATAGTTTATTTTTCTTAAAATTATCCCGGCAGTTTTATCGGCTAATTCGTGCGAATTAGCCGATAAGCCGGAGTAGTTTATAATTTACCGGATTTGAGGTGAGCGCGCAAATTTTCGACCAACGAGTTGAAGTAAAAAAGGTTGTGGATAGTGAGGAGTCGGAGCGGGGTGATTTCGCGCGCACGGATAAGGTGCGAGAGGTAGCCGCGGGAATGAGTAGCGCAAACTTCGCAAGCGCATTTTTTATCAACCGGACTTTTATCCTTAAGATGAACAGATTTATTGAGATCCACTCTGCCCGATGAAGTAAAAGCGATGCCGTGGCGGGCGTAATGCGTCGGGATAGTGCAGTCAAAGGTGTCCATACCGGATTGGATAATGGGCCGCAAATCGGCTACGCCGCCGATGCCGAGCAAATGGCGCGGCTTGGATTCGGGTAAATTATCCACAACGAGGGCGAGCATCCGTTTCATTTGATACTTATCCGCGCCGAACTCTCCGCCGATACCAAAGCCGTCAAAAGGAAGCGCGCCGATAAACTTGGCGGAGGATTCGCGCAGATCTTTAAAACGGCCGCCTTGCACGATGCCATAGAGAGCTTGTTTGGACTTTTTATATTGAAGGCACTCGCGCGCCCAGCGACCAGTCGTCTCGACGGACTTGCGCATATATTCATAATCGGCATTTGGCGGCGGGCATTCGTCGAAAGCAAAGATTATGTCCGCGCCCAATTCTTCCTGGATCTTTATGGATTCCCGGGGACCGATAAAAATCTCGCGGCCGTCTATGGGCGACCGGAACAACACGCCGTTGTCTTTGATTTTTAAAAGTTTGGGCTGGGTGCCTTTTAGAATAGAGTGTCCCCTCGACAGGCCTGCCTGCCGGTAGGCATGGCTCGGGGAATAACTTTCTATTTTTGAGACTTTACCGATTTGGAGGTCGCGGCCAAAACCCAAACTAAAAACCTGATAGCCGCCGGAGTCGGTCATAATGGGCAGGTTAAGCTTGGCGAATTTATGAAGCCCGCCGTGCCGTTTCACGATTTTCTCACCTGGCTTCAAATTGAGATGAAAAGTATTCGATATAACCAACTGCGTTTTAGTTTTCGATAAATCCTCCGGCGAAAGCGCCTTGACCGTCGCCTGCGTCGCAACCGGAACCAAAGCCGGAGTTTCTATTTCACCATGAGGCGTTTTCAAGACACCGAGACGAGCCCGTGATTTTTGGGATTTTTTAAGGATTTTGAATTGAATCATTGGCTACATTATAACATAACTTATATAAAAAACAATACAGGCTAATTCGTGCGAATTAGCCTGTAACGGGGATGAATGTAATGCCGAAGTATGGGTGAAGGATGGTGACTAAAGATAGCGGGGGGTGATGAAAGGATCGAGCTCTCAAGGGATCGAGCCTCAATTACTGCGAGAGGAAGGCCGACGCGGAACCGCAGTACTCGTGGGCGCGGCCGCACCAGACGGCGCCGAACCCGACCTCGCCGCCGCCGAAGCTGAAGAGCGGCGCGACCGAGAAGCCGCCATCGGCGTCACCGGCGCAAGTGATCCATAACAAACCACTAGACCATCCCAACCTTTCTGGATGTGCAAGAAGCATTATGCTGACTTCGTAAGCGCCGAGTCCGAACTCGCGATAGCCCATCACGGCACGGACTCGCCTAAATGACCGGCCGCGATGGCGGAGGCCGAATTGAGCGGGCACGATGAGGATGTTGGGGGTGTTTTGGTTTCGTGAAATCTGCGAAATGCTGTCGGATTTTTTGGCGGTTTCCAGGACAGGTCCGGCGGCACTACCCCATAACACGCGTCTTTGCATTATAGCATCCAAAACCTTGTCCACTGCCTGCGCATAGGTCGGGGCGATCTTTTGCCACCTCGGGATGGCGAAGTATCCTTCGGCGCCCGCAGGCAAAGGCTTCGAAGCCACTGATATATCCACGGATATAAGATTCGGGAAATGCTGTTTGAGAATGGCGATCTGTTCGTCGATGGGCTTGATGCGGTATTCGGGCGGATAGCCGTAGGTTGAAACGACTTCTTCGCGCTCGTACTTTTCGGGCTGGAAAATGGCCCAAAGAATGAAGGACAGGAAAACGACGAACACGAAGAGCTGGCGCAGGGAAAATCGGAGCTTCCAAGGTTTGGGGGCTTCCACTGTTAGACCCTTTCAAAGAACTGATAGGAACAGTTAGATGTTAACATTTATCCGTGGTTAGCGCAAGTAGAGAAAAAATCCTCCGGCTTCGCCACCTCCTTTAAGAAAGGAGGAATAAATCTCTGCTCCATGAAGTTGCGTTAGCAATTTCCGGCCCAGCAGGTAAAGGCCTCGCTGGCGGGTTTTTGATCAACGACGACTTCTTTTATAGTCGAGAGCAGTTTGAAACGGGAAAGATTTTCGCCCAAGAGCGCCATTACCGAATCGAATGAAGACAACCCCTCGCTCTTAGTCTTTGCCGCGCCATCGCGGGCGAGCTCAAGGCCGGCCGTATAATTTTTGGAACAAGAACTGAAACCCGTCGCGATGAAATCACCGAGACCGGCAACGGAGAAAACCGTATCCGGCTGACCGCCCAAAAGTTTGAAAATTGCCTGCATCTCGGCTACGGCCTTGGTAACCAAAATGCCTTTTTCGTTGCTCCCCCACCCCAGCCCTTCCGCCATACCGAGCGCGAGCGCGTAGACATTTTTAAAAATACCACCGAGAGCAACGCCGTGAATGTCCGCGGAGTGCTCAACTTTTAGGTTGGTGCCGATGAAAAGTTCTTTAATTTTTTGGTAAGTTTCGATTTTTTCCGTGCCCACGACCGCCGCCGCGAGATTGCCTTTACAAATCTCGTCGGCGAGCATAGGGCCGGAGAGTAAAGCAAACTCAACGCCCGCCGGCAGAAGTTCACGCAAAATTTCATCCGTTGATTTGTTAGTCGCTATCTCAATGCCTTTAGACGGCGAGATGACTATGGTGCCTTTTTTTATAAACGGGGAAACTTCTCTAACCGCATCGCGGAGCACCCAACTCGGCACGCAGAAAAACAAAAAGTCGGCGGTTGGAACCAAAACTTTCAAGTCTTGAGGTTCCCGCACCTTTGACGGATCTTTATCCCAAAAGGCCAAACATAAATCCTTGGCTTGAAGAGCCACGCCGATTGCCGTACCGATTTTACCGGCCCCGATGAAAATGATATTTTTCATTTGTCATTATACTACCATTTATATCATCCGGTAGCAAATACAAAAACCGACCCGCGCGGCCGGCTTACGGGCAACGCAGATCGATTTTGGGACCAAACGTAAAGTTATTTTTTTCTTAACAAGTAAAGGGCCAGAGGAGCGCCCCAGTTGGCCCAGCGTTCCACAAAATCCCAGATCGGCTCGCCAACCATCGGCCGGACCAGCGCCGTCGCGAAGCCCCAAAAAGCGGCCCAAAGCAAGACGAAATTCAAAGGCCGGAAAAGCACCACCGCGGCCACGGCCAAATCCACTAAACCAATAGCAAATAACACTTGCGTCGCGAGGCCCGCTTCGATACCAAATAATTGGTTGAACCAACCCACCCAAGCTGCCTTACCCTGGAGCGCAAAAACACCGTGCCCCAAAAACTCGCCCGCCACCGCGATGCGAAGAACCCATTCTATATTCTTGGTATTCATATTAATCTAATTAGTTAATAATATACTGGAATGACGGACTCTGAAACACTGCTATAGCTTAATCCGCTTCAACCTTAGCGAATTGAGAACAACAGAAACAGAACTAAAAGCCATCGCCGCGCCGGCCAAAATCGGATTAAGCAATATCCCAAAAATCGGATAAAGCGCGCCAGCAGCCACTGGTATAAGTATAACATTATAGATGTAAGCCCAAAATAGATTTTGCCTGATATTGCGAAGCGTGGACCGGCTCAACTTAATGGCCTTATAAACGCCCAGCGGATCACCGGCAACAAGCGTAATATCGCCGGACTCGATGGCGATATCGGTACCGGTGCCAATAGCGATACCCACATCTGCTTGAGTCAGGGCCGGGGCATCGTTGATGCCATCCCCTACCATGGCCACGCGCTTGCCTTCCCCTTGAAGCATTTTTATTTTCGCGGCCTTATCAGCCGGGAGAACGCGCGCCATCACATTTTTAATACCAACTTTATCGGCAATGGCTTTAGCCGTCCGATCATTATCGCCCGTAATCATCCAGACCTCCAATCCGGCATCGCGCATGCGCTTTACGGCCTCGACGGCGGACTCTTTCAAGGTATCGGCCACCGCAATCATACCCAAAATTTTGCTGCCACCCAAAAACAATGCGGTTTTCCCTTCGCCTTCCAGACGTTCCAAGGTTGCCGCGAATGCGCTCGTAGGAATACCTCTTTCCTCAAAAAGAACGGCATTACCGATGTATAGATGTTCTGTCTTACCCGAGACCTCTAAATCCCCCTCCATTCCCCGCCCGGGAATCACTTTGGCGTTTTTCGGCTCGCGAAGTTCCAGGTTATCGCTTTTTGCCTTAGCTACGATGGCGTTAGCGATAGGATGCGTAGAAAATTGATCAAGCGAGCCGGCCAAAGCCAGAACATCGTTTTCATTTATGCCGCTTAAAGCCACGATATCGGTCACAGCCGGTTCGCCCTTTGTGATAGTTCCGGTTTTATCCAATACAACCGCGTTTATTTTCCCGGCCAGCTCCAAGGCCTCCGCGTCGCGGATAATAATGCCGTGTTCGGCCCCCAAGCCGGTGCCGACCATAATGGCGGTCGGGGTCGCGAGACCAAGCGCGCACGGGCATGCGACTACCAAAACAGCTACCGCATTTACAACCGCAAAAGCCAGCGCCGGAACGGGCCCAAAAACCCACCACGAGACAAACGTCGAAACCGCAATCGTCATAACCACCGGCACAAAGTATTCGGTGATCTTGTCAGCCAACCGCTGAATCGGGGCTTTCGACCCCTGCGCCTCTTCCACCATTTTGATAATCTGCGACAAAAAAGTATCTTTACCGACTTTAGTCGCTTTCATTTTGAAGACACCGGTTTTGTTGATGGTCGCACCAATCGCCGGATCACCCGCGGTTTTATCTACCGGCAAGGACTCGCCCGTGACCATGGATTCGTCCAAAGTCGAAGCACCTTCAATAATCACGCCGTCAACCGGAATTTTTTCACCGGGCTTAACCAAAAGAATGTCGCCGAGTTTGACATCTTCAATCGCGACATCCATTTCGTGCTTGCCTTCATGCAACAGATGAGCGGTTTTGGCCTGGAGTTTCAGCAATTTTTTGATCGCTTCCGAAGCCGAGCCCTTGGCGCGACTTTCTAGATACTTGCCCAAAAGGACCAGCGTGGTCACAACCGCCGCCACATCAAAATAAGCGTCCAGTTTGACGGAGCCGACGTCCAGAGAAAAACCGCCGATGGCCAGAATAGTCACGGCAGCGCTGTAAAAATAAGCCGCGCCGGTGCCAAGCGCCACAAGCGTATCCATGTTGGCGGAAAATGAGCGCGCGCCCATCAAGGCGCCTTTCCAAAACTGCGCTCCAACCCAAAACTCAACCGGAGTCGTGATGGCTAAAAGCAAAAACATCCGCAGGGATTCCGGAAAAACATCGCGCAGAAACGGCAGGTAATCCGGAAAACTCAAAACCATAACTAAAGCCGATAAAACCGCGCCGACGGAAAATTTTCTTTTCAGCTTGGCAATCTCCGCCTCTTTAAGCATCCGATGATGATCATGAGTATCTCCGGGAGCCGCCGAAGACATTCGATGCTCGCCGTGCACACCCTCAGCCGAAACCGGAGGTATTTCCGCGATCAGCGTATAACCGGTATTTTTAACGGCTTGAACTAAAGCGGCCTCTTCTACGCTATCGTCATATTCAACCGTGGCCTTTTCGGTCGCGAAATTAACATTGGCGCTCTTCACACCCGACACGGCTTGAAGCGACTTTTCAATTTTTACCGCGCAAGACGCGCAGTGCATGCCGGAAATCGGAAATTGATTCTTTTTCATCGAATTAATTTTTATTGTTTTATAATTTTTGAAACCAGCTTGAAGGTCGCGAGCGGCAAAACAACCATCTGTAAGACCGGCAGTAAGCCGACGTCCAAAATCGGGATGATGGGCATGATGGCTTTGTAGCTCCAACGGCCCTCGCCCAAAGCCCTGGTTTCTATATAGACCGAAACCACCAAGCCCAGAACTATTGAAATGAGAACTGGTACGCGGTTTAGTTGCTTAATCCAAGACATATCGCGCAACAAGGCGGAGATAGCCGCATAGATACCCAACACGATAATGCCGTCCCAAACGCTCGCGATAGAAATCAGCGGCAGAAATTGGAAAAAGTTTTCATAACCGCCGTAGAACGGCGCATGGAGATTTTCCCAAATCCAATTCAACACGAAAGCAATAACGAAGATAGCCAGGGACAATTTAAGGATTTTCATGTTTTTAATTCACCACTCGGAAGCCGGCGCCGGGAGTGGTCATGCCCATGGAACAACTGAAAGCGATAAAACCGGTTTCCTGCGGCGTGAAAGTTATTTTCTTGATGCCGGTCGACTTTAGATAAGACGTGAGCCCAAGTTTTGGGACGACGATTACCCGCGCGCAACCACGAGCGCCCGAACCGTCTATCAGCCACTCCACCGGCACGCCACGCTTCACTGTAAAATTAGCCGGCTCATATTCCAAGCCCACAACTTTCATTCTAACAGTTTGTTGATTGCCGGAAACTTCAATTTCTTGACCGGATCCATCATCCGCGACAACGGCCAGTGAAGCCGAACCGATATTATAGCCGGCTAAATTGAAGCCATTGCCGATATTTCCTAACCCAAAAACAATCACGGCCACGCCAGCCATCTTGATAAACATCCGGCGGAAGGCGCCGCTAGAAAAACTGGAAACCGCCCCCAAAGAAACGAGTGCCGGCAAGGTGCCGAGAGCAAAAACCAGCATCGTCGCGGCCCCAAACAGCAGGCCACCTTTTCCCAGCACATAGATCTGCAACGCTTGCGTAAAACCGCACGGCAGGAAAAAAGTTGAAGCGCCGGCCAAAAAAGCGCCGGATTTTCTTTTGCCAAAATCATACATTTTACCAGAAACAGAGGCAGGGATAAGCGACACGCCGAGCCCTCTGAATAAATTCAACATTTTAAGTCCCAGAGCCACCATCACCAAACTCACCGCGACGATCAGCGCGCCATTTACGACCGGCGAAATGGCGAAGGTTTTACACACGGCGCCTATAATCCCGCCAAAAACGGCATAAGAAGCCAGCCGCCCGATGTTGAAGTAGATATTAGGCACAAGCTTGGCCGCGGAGTCCCCGGCATACTTTTCGGCATAGCGCGCGGAAACAGCCAAAAGCAAACCCCCGGATGTCGCCATGCAAGTGGAAAATGCCGCGACCACTCCAAGCCCCAAGACCACCCAGTAACTCATGGCGTCGCTGATACCCAAGCCATCGGGCAAAAAATTAAATTGCTTAAACAATGCATAAAGCGCGGCAACCGCGACCGCGGCCAACCCGATCTCCAGATAATCCCGCGAAGTATTGCCCGTAGGCGCCCCGGAAACATCGGTCCGCCACGGCATGATTTTATAGCCATGGCCGGAGACAGCGCGCTCCATTTCGCGGAAATTCAGAGGCGCGTTGTGCCACACAACCGCTTCGCCGGAACGATAATCAACCGATACTTTTTCGATACCGGCAACCGACCTTAAATTATCCGCGATGAACAACTCGCAACTTTGGCATCTAGTGCCGAGAATCTTCAGATTAGTTTTTCGTAATTTCTGATTCATTTTGATTTGTAGACTCTAATTTCTTAATCACCCAAACACTCAGACCGAACAACAAGGTTGAATCCAGCGCCGAGACCAGACAATAAAAACACAACGCCTTGATGATAAATACCTGCAGATAGGTAAGGTAAAGCGCAACGCCGAACCCCAGTAGCGTCAATGAGACCAGAAGACGCGGAATCCAATTTTGCCGGATATCCAGATAAAGAACCAAGAGAAAGAAAACTGCCGCATAGTAAAGCGCGCCCGGTAAAGATATGGGAATGCCCATAACCGTCGCATAAGGGCTTTGCGCCACCGTATCACAGCCGGTAAAAAGCAGGCAGGTTACCGGTTCACCCAAATAAAACTTGGCCGCAAGATAAGTCGCGTCAATAAAGCCGATAAAGCTTAAAAGAAGCAAAACCGGGATAAGCCAATTAAGCGGCTTGTTTAAGAGCGGTTTCAAGAATGATTTTGAATTCGTCATAAGAGCGAGGATTGGGAGTTAATTTCACCCCATTCAGGAAAAAGGTCGGGGTGCCAAAAACTTGAAGAGTAAAGCCCGTTTGATAATCGGACTCCACTTTGTCCGCGACTTCCGGAGAATCAATATCCGCTTCCAATCTATCCGCGTCCAAACCGATGACACCGGCATAAGTCAAAAACATTTGTCGGGCATTGGTTGAGGCGGACCAAAGTTCCTGATTCTCGAAAATCACATCGTGCATTTCCCAAAATTTCCCCTGGAGGCCAGCCTCTTCGGCAACCCGGGCCGCCAATTCGGAATTGGGATGAATGTCTTTCAACGGGAAATGCCGGTATGAGAATTTCACGCGATCACCGAAGTCCTCGGCAACTTTTTTCATGATCGGATAATAAGCACCGCAAGCCGGACACTGAAAATCGCTGAACTCCGTCAAAATAATCTTTGCTTCTTCATTGCCCTTGGCCCAACGGGTCAAACTCAAGGTTTCGGGAGCTAAAGCCGTAAAATCCAAATTGGAACCGGAGGCGGGCAAATTCAACCCGATGACGGCAGCCAAAGCTACAGCGACCAGACCAATAGCCGTAAACCAAATTAGTAATCTTTCCATAAAGTAATGTTGCTTAATAATGCAGACACGCGTACCGAAGAACAAAAGTCGGGTATTAAAAAGAGGGACTCGCGATATGCATGGCAAGCCACTGCAAGGTTTTAAACTTAAAAGTCGGTACCGTTGGCGTCGACTGCCACAAAAACCTAGCCAAGTTCAAATCGGCGCCAAATGGAATCGCGCTAGCCCTCCAAACTACAACAACGAAGCCAAGTATCACGGCCGCAAACACAGCCATAGAAAACGATTTCAAAAAACTGAGATGGAAAGCCACCCAGTCGAAAGGATTAGCCGGGCAAAGAGAGCCCTCGTTAAAACCGGCCATGCAAGCTAAAACATGGCTGTGCTCGTCATGCATGAAAGCCAAAAAACCGAAGACGGAAAGCGCCGTAAAACCAATCAAAATGGCTGTACCCCAAAATCTGGTCATTATATCTATTATAGCATTAATCTGTCTAAAAATCAATCCCCCATAATTTCAAGCTATCTCTGCATTATAGCATGCCTCACAATACACAATCTCCGGGCGATCGGGGGCGTAGGTGGTTTCAAACTTATTGGGGCAATGATCGGCTCTGTGGAAATGCTCTGTGGTGTTTTTGTACACACCGTTTTCGGCAGATACGCCGGAACAGCGGCAGGCGCGGGGATACCATCGAGGCGAGTTGCGATATGACAGACGTTTTTTGTGACGACAGTCAAAACAGAGGCGCGACAAGGGAATGCTGAATTTTTTATAAAAAGCCAATTCTTGAGGAGTAATTTTATAAGCACGGTGACAAGACGAACAACCGACGACTTCTTGCAATATGGACTCGCCGACTTCATTAATATGATCCGGCAATTGATCGGCTGGGACGGTTATTGAGTACTCTCTGGGATTAATATCACGCCAAGGCAAACCTTTGACCACAACCGCTTCTTTATCAGACGGGAAATACGCGTTAGCGGCGCTTTCGTTATATGCCAAAGACGAGAGTTCGGCCGGGAAAAATTCGCCATAACGGTAAACTATGCCCTTGGCGTCCCGGTATGGCATCTCATCCATGTGCTTTTTGATTTTAGCCACCAAATTCTCATAGTCGTCTTTGGAGTATTGTTTGTTGAATACGCAGTATTGTTTATTTCTCAATCCGACACAACCAAAAAGATTGAGTGAGGAATGGCAGTCCATGGAGTATTCGATGTCGCTGACATTGGGCCAACAATTGAAGGTGAATCTCAAGTTTCGGCAATTCTCGCCGCACTCAACCGTTTCGTACATCAATTCAACATTATTACCCCAATTGATGTAATCGTAAACATCTTTGATGCCCAAAGAACTGTCGAATGCGTATCTGGCATTTTCCAAGTCCAGCGCTTGCATGCAATACTTGGCGTTTTTGGAATTGTCCACATAATCGCCGACTACATCCACGTTCTTGGTACCGGTCATGAATTTGCGGGGAAAAGCATTCCGGAAATTAAAAACTATTTCTTCAATTTTCTTCAATGATTCATATGAACCCAAGTTAAACTCTTTAAGTTTTTGTTCGTATTCTTCTTTGGTATATGATTTATTAAAAATATAGTATTGCTTATGTTTCAAATTGACGCAGCCGAAACAATCGCTACAGTTTTCGCAATTATAGGAAAAATAAACATTTTTACAATTATTGCAATCAACGCTCCAGAAAACCTGATAAGAATCAACCACGAAAAATGAATTGTAACAGAGCTCGGAGGTCGCGGCCGTAAGCATGTCCACGGAATCCTTGACATTGACAATACTACTGCTATAAAGACAGTTTTCTGAGTCACCGGCGTTAAAACACAAGTAACAATTTTTTAACTGGCCGGCCTGGTTGCAATAATCACTGTTCACCATATTTTTAACCGATTTGGAAGCAGCCGGCACCGCGTAAAGTAATTCTTCGAACTGCGCAAAAAATGGCTTATTAAAATCGTAGTCACGGCCATAGGCCAAAGCGTCCCAGCCGTCTGACCACCAAAAATCCCGATCGTAAATTTTAATAGGCGATTCTTCCGGGTAAGTTGAAAAGATTTCCTGACCGGTGCGCACGTCTTTTTTACGAAATAGTTGGCCGTTGTTCCAAAAAATAGCCCGCCTTATAAACCGGCACTCCGGACAAAACGTAGGTGGCGGGACTTTTATTTTTTCATAAAACTCAAAATCCTCCGGTTCAATCGTAAATTGGCTTTTGCAATTCTGACAGGTTTTGACTTCTTTTTCTCGCATGATTTGACATTCCAACATTCTGCAGAATGTTGGAATGTTAGATTACTTTAAATTTCAACCCGATTGAATTATCTATAAATATCGTGGTCGCCAACGTCAAGAAAAACCACGCGGCTCTTGGGTTTTAGAAAGTAAAAGGCAATGCGGTATTTGGAGTCAATTGAAAAAGAATGAAAATTCTTGAGCTTACCGTGTAGCTTATGAGTATCAAGGCGCGGATCAAAGGGATTGGAACGGAATATGGCCTCTCGCCTTTCGGCTTTGCGTTGGATCGCTGGCGGGAGTTTATAATAGACACGCCTAAAATGCGCCGAATATTCAATTTCCATGATACTTAACCAAAAATTACCTGAAGTCGCGCAAAGAAACTAACCGGCGCGTAGCGCCTTTCTTAGCTTCTTTCAAACCACGGCTTAAAATTTTAAACGCTTCGTCTTCGGTAAGCTGGTTCTTGGATAAACCCAACCTGCCCGCCAAATGGCGCGAAATGCGTACCACCACGTATTTTTTTGTTTGCTCAATGATAGAAACCCGAGTCATGTATCATTTATAACACCTTATAGTGATTTATACAATTTCTTTTTGGTAACATTGCTCGCAGTAGACGGTGTAGTTTTTGGCGGGGTAATAGTTGGACCACATTTCAACTCCGCATTTTTTGCATTTGTCTTTCCAGAGTTTACCCAGATGGCGATAATTGAACAAGTCCTTAATACGCTCCAGGGGATGGACTGTGGGAAGTGATAAATTTTTACGGCGATAAAAATCCAGTTCAAATTTGGTAATACGAAATGGCTTGCCGGTTTTTTCACAGACAATGGTTTTGTTTAAAATATCGTCCGATACATCCGCGATATTATCCGGCACGTCTTTGGCCTGGAGAATATCCGGGCCGGAGAGTTCGGCGGGCTTATCCTCTTCGCGCCAATACCAACCGCGGCGCAGAACTTCTTCTTTGGTCAAGGGAAATTCAATGGCCGCGTTAGAATCATTATACGGATGTGGCGAATCTTTGACCGAAAAGAATTCGCCGTATTCCCGCCTAGCAAGCATCGCGGTTTTTATTTCATCCACTCGCATCCAATAATCTTCCGGCTTATATTGCTTATTAAAAATACAATATTTTTTATTGCGAAGCCCGAAACAACCGAAGAGATATTCGCAATTACTGCACTCGGCAGAATACTCTACCTCCAAACCGGCGCGAATCATTTTAGAAAATCTAACCTGATTACAGTTAAGGGCGGCTGACGAATCATAACAGAGCTCAAAATTAGTGCCACCAAAAACATCCATGGAATCACGAGCCTTATCCGTAGAGTTGGTATAGCGCAAGTTTTCTGACTCGCTTAAATTCACAAATGCCCAGTAACAATTTTTGCATTGAAGCAGATTATCCCCGATGCTTCCTTCTGATAAATATTTATAGACATTTCTTCTCACGGCTTTCTGATATAATTCTCCAAATCTTTTAGAATATTCCTGGAGTTTTTTATGGGAACCCAAATATATCTGACGCATTTTTACTTCATATTCTTCTTTGGTAAGTGGTTGATTTAAAAAATAATACTGCTTATGACGAAGATTTGTGGAACCAAAGCAATTGGAGCAATTTCTGCAGTCGTATAAAAATGAACTATCCACACAGCTATTAGATTCATAAACAAAGTTACAATTATATAGGCGTTCGGATTCTGCGCTTCTATAACAAAATTCGGAATTAGCTAAAACAACGACGTCAACACAATTTTTTGCATAAGGCGGCAAGAAGCCGTAATAAACATCTTCTGAGTAGAAAGGCACGGCCAGATAATAACAATTCTTAGAATGTGCCCCAGAAATCGTGTAGTCACAATCAATTGATTGGGGGTCTTTGAAAAGGGTTTGATTTGGGATGTCCAGCGCGAGTTTTTGGAATTGTTCAAAGAAAGATTTTTGAGGGTCGCAATCGCGCCCGTATTCGGTTGCCTCCCAGGCATCGCTCAAATAATATTTATCATCAAAAACTTTAACGCTACTTTCTGGCGGATGAAAGGTGATGACCGGCTCGCCATGCCCGGGAGCAGAGCAGGGTTTTTTATAAAAAATCGGCAAAAAACTGACGCGATGCGCGAGACGCCTCTGGGAACGGCAATCGGGGCAAAAAGTCGGCGGTGGGACGCGCAGTTTTTTATAAAAGACGACGTCTTCGGCAAAAATCTCAAAACTCTTGGCACATTCTTTACAAACACGAGTATGCGGTTTTAGGGGCGCGAGGATAGCGTCCAGAGCGGCATCAAATTGGGGGGTGTTAGAAGCCATATGAAAACTGTCTCCCGTTAAAGCAATTCTTTCAGTTTTTGAATATCAATTTTTAATTTTTTCAAAATATTATTTAACGTGCCCTTGCGGAGAACACGATGATTGGGGATAGTGATGACTTCTCTGGGATACCCAGTTTCTTTTCTTTCAAATTTCATATGACTACCTTTTTGGCTTTTGAAATTAAAATTGAGTCGCCCCAGCGCGCGACCCATTTCTTTACCCGATATCTGCGGCAATTTATCGCCCATAAACCTCAATAGGTACCACAAACTCGCGGCCACCGGATTTCTTTTCTTTGACCAATTTTGGCTCGTCTTCCAAATAAAGCTCGATGGCTTCTTTAATATTTTTCAGAGCATCTTCGAAGTTGTCGCCTTGAGAAAAACAGCCGGGAAGAGCCGGGACCGAAACGCTAAAACCGCCGTCTTTTTCTTCCACGAAAACAGCGTTGAAATTTAAAACCCGGCTAACTTTTTGAATTCTGCCCATATTATTGGTAATTATAACAAAAATATTTCAATACTGCAATTTTTTAAATCAGGGGTTCTGGGGGAGAGGCGGCTTTTTCTGGCGGGCGGGAGAGTTTGTCGTCGCGATGGGATTCCGCTAACGGGACGGCGTATTTAGCGCGGGAAGTGGAGATGACGCGGTCGCGATATGGCGGGTGGTTGGGCGGCAAAACCTTCAATGTTTCGGCGGAAAACGGGTCGTATGACTGGCCGTCGATCATGAGTTTGATATAGAATTCCTGACGACCCAAATTGATCATGTCCTTGACCTTGAAAATGGGCGCCATTTCGGACTCCAGCACTTCCGCGTCCGCGCCGCCGACGCGGAAAACCACCAGCGAGCCGACGTTCCCCAAAACAGCCGCCCGGACGCCGGGCAAAAGCTGGCCCATGTATTGATGGGCCACTGTCAGAGCCAAACCATATTTGCGCGCTTCGGACAAAAGATTTTCGAAGGTTTCCGTAACCAAGTTTTGAAACTCGTCGGCATAGAGATAAAAATCCTGACGCTCGTCTTCGCGCAGATGCGCGCGGGCCATGCCGGCCTGCTTGATTTTGGTAATGAACATGGAACCAAAAAAGCTGGAGTTTTCTTCGCCGATTTTGCCTTTGGCCAAATTGATCAACACGATCTTTTTTTCGTTGATGAGTTTTTCAAAATCAACTTTGTTTTCCGTCTGGCCGAAAATGTTGCGGAGCATCGGGTCGGACAAAAACTGGCCGAGCTTATTGACCAATGGGATGATGGCGTCCGTGTCAAATTTCTCTGACCAATCGGCAAACTCAATCGCAAAGAAGCGCTTCACCATGTCGTCCTGAATATATTCAATCACCTCCTGGCGATACTGCCGGTCCGTTAACATGGAAATCAACCCGCGCATGGTAGCTTTGGGATAATCCAAAAGCGCGAGGGTCGTAAAACGGAAAACGTGTTCCAAACGGGGCGTCCAGTTGGCGCCAAATTGTTTTTCCATTACTTCGATCAGGCCTTGGGCGAACTGATGCTTGAAGTTGGGATCGACGTTCGCGAGCGGGTTGAAGGCCACCGGAAACTTGTTGTCGGACGGATCAATCAACACCACGTCGTTAATGCGATTTTCCGGAATAAAATCCAAAATGGTCTCGATCACGTCGCCGTGCGGATCCAAAAAACACAGGCCGTGGCCAAAGGCGATGTCCTGGCGCACCAAAAGCTCCAGCAGTTTGGACTTCCCCACCCCGCTTTTGCCGATGATGTAAAGATGGCGCCGCCGGTCGGCGCGATTGATGCCGAAAATAAATTTCTTTTCTTCCAGCGCCGCGACGTAATTGGTGCGGCCGACGAAAGAAACATCGCGCGAATCCACTTTGCCCAAAACCGGCAACTCCGGCGGAGGCGGCGCGTATTTTATAGTTTGGATTTTATTGTCCGTCATAGGGCGCCGAGGTCGGTCATGAAGACCTCAAATGATTTCAACGCGATCCGCGCTTCATCGGTGGAAATTATAAAACCGGGGGTGTGTACTATATCATTCCTTAATTTGTGCGCCCGCCAGAGCATTTGTAAACTGCCGATTTCTTGGGGATCGATTTGCGAAAGCCGGTCGGACATGTGTTCACCCTGATAGCCGGCCTGCTTTAGGCAAGCATCCACCAAAGCGTCGGCCTCAATCATCGCCAAACGTAAATCGCCATGATCGCCTTTAGCGGCACGCTCCAAAATATGCGCCCAACGTTTGGCAATTTCCGGATCCTTGCCGCCCTTGGGTTTTTCACCCGGAATCGGCTCTTCAAAAATGCTGTACAACGGACGCAATTTAGAACCTTCGTAAAATACATAAATAAAGCCGACCAGGATGACCGCATCAAGCACCAAAAAAACCGGCTTAACGAACTGATCCAAGATATCAAGGACGACTTCTTTAAGTCCCGATAACTGCGTATATACCAGGACCAGCAACGCGACGCCAAAAACGCCGATAAAAAGTATCAGAATCATGAATTCAAACCAATAATCCTTAGGCGGTTCGACTGGTTTTTTTGGGGGGGGAGGGGGCATAATAAGATTAATTCAAAATGTAAAACTCAAAGTTCAAAATTATGGTATCCCGATGGACATCGGGATGATTTTAAAATTTTGATTTATTATTTGTCAGTTTGATTTTTAATATTTGATTTTTGCATTGGCTTTATTGGAACTTTTCGAGGGATTTTTCTTCGCCATATATGGGCAAACCGGAAGAAGGCCCGGCTTTCTTGCTCTCGGACCGACGCAAGTGCGGCGCCGTCAAAACCACGTTCATGGGCGGATGAAAAAGCGTCGCCAAAACAGTCGAGCTTAGAATTATTGATTCGGATTGATCCCAGCCAAACATATTATTCCTCATGAGGCGGCCGGTTCTGGTTGGCTGGGGAATCACGCGTTCGCGATAATAGTGAAGGATTCTCTTTTTTCTAATGATCGCCCGATACCGTGGAAAAATATACGGCTTGAACAAAAGCTTAGTAAGAGTCATCACGCCGAAGTTTTGCCGAAAACTATTCATGTCATCCGCGCTATATTGGTTAAAAGCGCCGATGATGCCACGGCGAGGGAAACTGTCATAAAAAACGCTGCGCGGAGAGAAGTACATCAGCCGAACAATAGTATCGAAAGCCGGCAGGGCGATGTTTCTATCAACCGCCTCCAAGACCTGCTGTTCGCGTTTGGAGCGGGTATCATAAGTCCACATGCCGGTTGTCGGATCGTACTTGCTGGTTTCGCGAAGTTGTTTATAAATCCTGTCCGCCTTAGGATCATTCAAAGCTCCGTCTTTTCCGCGACCCCATTTAGGATCGAAGGTTTTTTGGCAATTGATCTGAACCCCAATAAACTCATCTTTCTTGAGCTTGCCCATAACTTCCAATATGGTGCCAATGGGGTCAACTTGAAGTTCTTCAGCCGCTGTCTCAAAATCAATGTAGCTACGCGTCGGAAAAATGGGATGACGGTTTAATACCAGTTCGGTCGCGTACATCTCGTAATTTTTGGAAGACAACTCTTCCAGAGAGCGCGGCAGTTTGCTCATATAATCCTCCGCCTCAACCACTTCGACGTCCGGATAATGAGCTAAAAACGAAGATTGGATCAGTCCCTTGATTTTATGATACGCGCGGATATAAAAATGAGTTTCACCGCCAAAAGAAATGATTTCGAAGCTGAAAGGACGGGGCAATTCACCATCCAGATATTGTTCCTCAAAATCACCTTGCTGATTGGTGAGCGCATGGATGGCCTGAAAAACCTGGTCCATGGCTCGCGGGCCCTTAAGAATTTCCCTGGGTATGAGGATTTCCAAAAAAGCATATTTCTGACTACGGCGAAACAACTCCTGCCGCCAAAAAAGCCAAGCGTCACGGAATAATGGCAGGAGCACCACCCACAGCCAAAACCACCAAGTGGCCTTGAATATTTCCACCGCAATATAAAGAGCATCGCGCAAAGCATCAACGATTTGGGCAAAAAGCGGATCAAGTCCAAACATGATCAAATATAAAGATTAAAAAAACTCGGGCGAAAATAACTATATTTCTATTATATCACGGGCCCAAAAACAACACACCCCCGACCTAGGCGTCGAGGGTGTTAGTGTATTCAGTTTACACTTCTTTAAGAAAGTAACGGCCGTCTTCCAAGCGTTTGAAGTGGCTCTTGTTCTGCAGATTAAGAAGCAGGGTATTTTCTTTAAAAATACGCTTTTCCAAAACCAGTTTAACCAAGTCGCGACTGCGGAGAGGCCCATGCTGCTTCAAAATCACGGACATCACTTCTTTGGCAGTCCCGGCCATCAAGCCGAATTCTTTTAGGCCATAGATACCGCGGCCAACCAATACAAAGCGTTCATCTTTAATGAGTTCGTTGTGAACGGTCTGGTAATTGGTTTTCTTGTGGCGACGGACATCATTGATCCGCGAGGCAATGGCGGTGAAATGCAACGGTTTATCTTCTTTCTTTAGAACCAGATAGGCATAGTCGCGCGAGGTCTTGGGGTTAATCTCGGACCAAGCGGAAAGGCCCATGTCCCCGTAATGGTTGGCCATGAACTGGCGGGAGATGGCCACAAAGTTACCGGCGACCATATCGCGAAGGCCGGAGTTTTTGGCTTCGTCGGCAAAATAATCGTCAAATTTCTTACCGGTCAAAACCGCGTCTTTATTATCAGACAGAGAAACAACCAAAGTACCGATAAATTTCTCGGCGCGGGACACATCCTGGCTATTCCTATACCAGAAAGCATTGTTGTCCTTGTCGGCCGGATGATAATTGACTTTATCGGACGCCTCCAAAAGAAAACGGATCCGGTTGGGGAAAGTGGCCTTATCACCCCTATCTTCGGTCAAACCGGCGATATCAGAGATCAACATATCGTCGCGCCGAAGTCCGCCGAATGAATCCATGTGGCCGGCAACCAAGACGGCAAAGTTAGCCAAGCCGTTTTTATCGGACTTGGACCTAATATCGTCCAAACTCAAATTCTGAATTTGGCGGATGCGCTCACGAGTGACGCCATAACGGTCACCCAACGCGGCGAGCGTCATATCCCGACCGTTTTTAAGACCATACCGACCTTCCAAAACATCTTGCTGACGCTTAGGCAGGCCAGCAAGGAACCCCGCAACCAATTTGTCCACGACTATTTTCATATAATTTTTATAATATTTTAATATTTACTGCCGAACCTTGAATAATGGATAAGAATGTGATTTTATCTATTATTTACATTATAATCATTTTTATTCCACAAAGTCAATAGGGGGCTCGCGACGAATATGGAGGAATAGGTGCCAAAGACCGTGCCAACCAAAATGACCAGCACAAAATAAGACAAGTTGGCCGAACCAAGCAAGTAGAGGGCCAGTAGCATAAATACCAAAGTCAGCGAAGTATTAATTGACCTCGCAATGGTCTCATTAACGCTTTTGTTGACCAAGGACGAAAAATCGAAACGGAAGCTGCGCTCCAGACGCAAATTTTCCCTAATTCGATCGAAGACCACAATGGTGTCATGAACCGAAAAACCCATGACTACTAAAATAGCGACTACGAAATTAGTATCAACTTCCGCGCCGGTCAAATTGCCCAGCAAGGCCAAAAGGCCGGTGGGAATAACGGCATTGTGGAAAAGAGTGGCGAGCGTGATGATGCCATATTTCCAAGAAGATACCGGGCGCGAGACCTTGCGAAAAACGAAGGCAATATAAGATGAAATGCCCAGAACCACAAAAATGAACGCCCAAATGGCGCGACGTTTCAATTCTCCGCCGACAGTCGGGCCGATACTTTCAAAACGGAGGTCTTCCAGCTTAGGAAAACCTTTTCGAAGTTCATTAAAATAACCGACATGGTCCGCTTCGCTCATCTCTTTGGATTTGATAAGCGCGCCGGAGCTTTCCGCCTCAAAAACCACTGCCGCATCTTTGAGGCCGGCCTTATCCAACGAAGCCCGTAAATCCGCGGCGGCTGGCGCCTCGCCCCCAAAACCAATCTGCCAAAGAGTGCCACCGGTGAAATCAATGCCCAATTTCAAACCGAAAACGGCGATGGCCGCGATACTTACAACAATCAGCGCTCCGGAAAACGTCAGATAGGTGTATTTGTGTCCAATGATATTCATAAATGAATGGAAAATATGATTTAGGGTTTAGGGTTAACCGGGGCTTCACGACGGGCGAAAACTCCGATAATAGCGCGGGTGACGGTAATGGCAGAAAACATGCTCATCACAACGCCCATCAAAAGCGTCAGAGCGAAGCCCTGCACAAAACCGCTGGTCGCATAATAAAGGATGACGGCCGTGAGCATGGTGCTGATATTGGAATCGCGGATGGACGGCCAGGCCCGATGAAAACCTTCGGTCAAAGCGCCAAATTTGGAAACGCCTTTTTTGCGTTCGTCTTTGGCGCGTTCAAAAATCAAGATGTTGGCATCCACCGCCATGCCAATGGAAAGAATGAAGCCGGCAATACCGGCCAAAGTCATGGTAACTCCGAAGAGCTTGAAAATCGCGGTAGTCAACAAAGTATAAACCAACAAGGCCAATGACGCGTAAAAACCCAGGACCTTGTAATAGCCGATCATGAAAAGCATAACCGCCAAGGTGCCGACTAGACCCGCCAAAAGAGCGCGTTTTAATGAATCGGCCCCAAGGGACGCGCCAACAGTACTTTGACCGATTAACGTAATTGGCGCCGGCAGAGCCCCGGCGTTGAATCTTTCCACCAATTTACGGGCAGTTTCAAAAGTAAATTGGCCGGTAATCTGCGCTTTGCCGCCGCCGATGCGCTCCTGGACAACCGGCATTTCAATCAAGTCGCCGTCCAAAAAAATGGCAATCGGTTTGCCGATGTTTTTGGCCGTCAGTTCTTCAAACAACGTGGCACCCGCGCTATTGAATTCCAGCGACACCTGCGGACGTCCGACCACATTATCAATAGTTAATTGCGCCCTTTCAACATACCGACCGGTCAAGGCGGAAGCAGTAAACTTGGGCTCTTTGTCCCCTTCTTTAAATTCAACTTCAGAAAAAGTCAGAAGCGGCGTTTCGCCAATTTGGCGAATGGCCTCTTTAACATCTTTAATACCGGCCAACTCCACGTTTAAACGATAAGAATCGCCGCGATTGGAAATGGTCACCTGCGGCTCGGAGACCCCAAAAAGGTTGACACGTTTTTCGATGACATCCCGGAGGCCGCCGGCCACCAGGTCTTTATCGGCGTCCCCGATTGCCGACATATCAATTTCATACACCAAGTGAGACCCACCCACCAAATCCAGCCCCAATCGCCAAGGACGCAACCGACTACCCAGATATTTCGGGTAGACGAATAGAGCAGCCATAATAGCCAAAAGCATGACTATGGTAAACACAACAATGGATTTTTGACGGCTGATCATAATAAATCGCGCGGAAGTAAATTTGTATTATTGATATTAGAGCATCCCAACAAAAAAAGCAAGCGCTTGTGTTTAATTCAGCCCATGGCATCCTTCGGGAACCGTTTCGCCCTCGTGCCTCCGGCTGGTAACGAGGGCTGCACTTCGCCTTTAGTCCCCAAAGGATGCCATGGGCTGAATTAACTTAACCCCATATTAACAATGCTTCTCAACCCATGAAACCAAAAACGTCAAGCCGGGGTTGTATATGAGAACTCATTTCAAAAATACTCCCAAGCCGAGATTATTTTTGAGATGGGTTCTCCGTGAGGCGCATGAGAATAAAACTCACGCGACCGGATGATTTATTTCCCATAGACAAAAGCCCCTGTAAAAGGGGCTTTTGTGTTGATGAAACCAAATACCGATATAGAGGGTTTAATTAATATACGGAGGCAAGACTGGCCTTCGGAAAGAAACAAAATTTCATAGAACCAAAAAGCCCCGTAAGGGGCTTTTTGGTTCTATGGCTCTCATGAACGACGGCGAATAATTTCATATGATACAATCGCGCGTTTAACACTCCATAAAAACAGCGCA
>CAYHSY010000001.1:15900-33863 GCA_964359435.1 uncultured Candidatus Saccharibacteria bacterium | reverse complement strand
ATAGCAAACTAAAAACCGGTCCAGGCGGGACCGGCAGCTTATGGCTTCCGAATATCCGGGTCAACGAATTTTTCTTCTTTGAAATCCTCGCGATCTTTGGGACGCATTTTGCGATAACAGACCGTGCAACGGCGCTCCAAGACCTCCCCGTCCTTCCGACGGCAGACAAAACAGGTCTCGCCGTTTTTGAAATCCCGATAGCACGCCGCACAACACAACCGGAAATGATAGGCGCCGTACCAGCCGGCGATGGCGAACCCTAAAGAGGCCGCTGCCATCATCCAAATCAAGCCGGGATTTTTGTGGGGCGATCCTTCCGTCCGCCACAAAAACACAAACACCATAATGGAAAAGGTGAAACTGGCCAGCGCATACGCCGCGGCTTTCACGACATGTGGAATTCTTTTCACGATCGCCTCCCATCTGATGCGCATTCTTGAGCTCGCCGGACACGCTCCGCGCAAGCGGAACAAAGGTGGAGCGGAACGACCCGCCAGACCCATCTTTTTTCAGCGCGCGGATTGTCAGTCGAAAAAGGCCGTTTACACGTCAAACAATGCACGCGCAAAGTCCGACAGAACCAGTAGAACGACAAACCGAACAATAGTGCCATGAACGCGCAAGCGGCCGCGCCCCATAGCTCTTTGAAACCCGGCTGGCCGAATTGGAAGGCCGTGACGCCCAGACCGATGATGCTGCAAATCATGAACTCCCACGACCACATCAGGTTGGTCGCCAAGCGCGCTCGCTCTTTGAGCATGGCACGGGGACCATCATCGCGCTTCATGACTCGACTCCTCTAAACAACTCCGGCAGGCCGCCCCGACGCATCGCCGACCGCTAACGGCCGAAATGGTGGGCCGACCATCCGATGACAAGTCCCGGTCGGCTTGGAGATCGTAGCCGCATACACGACAGAACAGCGATCCGTAATGGCGACGAAGATGGAAACAGATGGCGCACAGGACGAAACAGCCGCCCAAAAACACGAAATCGCGGAAATTCTTACCGCCGGACGGTGAACCGAAATGAGCAGCGGCAACAACCGTTGATGCCATACAGGCAAGAAAAGCCCAACCCATCAGTCGCCACTTGAATTGGCAGCTCATGACTCTGGCCTCCTAAAAACTTCCAAGGGTATTAGGTTTTAGACTGTTCTACCACCAATTTCCCACTGTCGTCGCCTGAAGTCAAGGGTTGATCGACTCACCGCTTTCTGCTAACCTATTTATATATATGGTCATAAATTGGTATGGAGAAGGCAGTTTTAAAATTCAAAGCAGTAATATAGTGATCGTAACCGACCCATTTGAATCAAGCGTTGGACTCACGGCGCCGCGTTTTAAATCCGACTTGGTATTGCAAACCAAGATTAACCCGGCTTATATTTCCGAAAAATCATCCGAGACGCGCAATGTTTCAGGACCGGGTGAATATGAAGTTCAGGGCGTCCAAATTGCCGGTTTTGCGGCCGCGCATAAAATCATCGGCGACGGTGCGGTTTATCGCCTCAAGATGGAAGAAATGTCTTTAGGCGTTTTGGGGCCACTTTCTTCCGGCGACTTGAACGAAGCCGCCTTGGAAGCGCTGAGCAATCTGGAGATATTATTTGTGCCGGCAGGAGGCTCGCCGATGATCGCGCCGGAAGACGCCGCCAAACTGGTTAAAAAATTGGAGCCGCGCATCGTGATTCCTTGTTTTTTCAAAATACCCGGATTGAAGCGCCCCGCCGAAGACATGGAAAAATTCGCCAAAGCGCTCGGCCTCCACGCCGAACCGGAAGAAAAACTGACCATCAAGGCGAAAGATATCACGTGGGAAGGGATCAGGATTGTTACGCTGAAAGCGTAATCAGATAATTTTTAATTAAGGATTGGGTATGTTTGAAAAAAGATATGGATAAAAAAACAAACATCTTTGATTCTTGGCTCGACCGCGTCCGCAATACCACCCCGGCTGTCCAGCGTTTATGGCTGTATGCCATGACTCTGCCCACCATGGCCGCGGTAATTTTGTTGTGGTCGGACTACGCGTCCCTGCAAACACCCTCGGTTTTGCCGCCAGTTTCCGGTAAGATCGCGCTCGGGACAACCGGCGCCAACACAACGCCAGAGGCGGATAAGGCCATTGATGTCAAAGCCGGCTTGGCGCTTGTAGCCCGCGCCATGGGCGTGGGCGTCAGCCGCGGCGTGGCTTATGTGAAAGATATCGTTAAAAATAATATCTTGGGTTCGGAGAAAACCATTGTCGTCAAAACTAAAAATAAGGATTTTTTGATTGAAACGTTGCCACCCGTGCCAAAACAAGAGCTACCGATTGCGGAGTAATCAGAAAAACGGTAGAATGAAGTGGTTGCATCATTCTGTTTTCGCATATTTGTAAACTTTTCGTAATTCGTTGATAAATATCATGGAAAATGTAGAAAAACGCGAAATATCGCACGAGCTTCAGGAGTCGTATTTGGATTATGCCATGTCGGTCATTGTTTCACGCGCGCTTCCGGACGTGCGCGACGGCTTAAAGCCGGTACAACGCCGCATCCTGTATACCATGCACGAATTGGGACTGACTCACTCGGCCAAATTCAGAAAGTGCGCTAAAATAACCGGCGACACAACCGGTAATTACCACCCCCACGGCACAATCGCGGTCTATGACGCCATGGCGCGCATGGCCCAAAACTTTTCTCTCCGCTATCCGCTCGTCATTGGCCAAGGCAACTTTGGTTCCGTGGACGGCGACCCGCCCGCGGCCGAACGCTACACAGAAGCCAAGCTCTCCGCCGTCGCGGAAGAGCTTTTGACCGATATTGATAAAGAAACCGTGGACTGGCAGCCCAACTATGACGCCGTCCGCATGGAACCGAAACATCTGCCGGGCAAACTCCCCAACTTGCTTTTGAACGGCGCCGTCGGCATTGCCGTCGGCATGGCGACCAATATCCCGCCGCACAATCTGACGGAAGTTATAGACGCGACTTTGCACTTGATAGAAAATCCGGAAGCCGAATCGGCTGATTTGATGGAGTTTGTCAAAGGCCCGGATTTCCCGACCGGCGGCATCATCTACGACAAGAAAGCTATCACCGCGGCTTACGTGGCCGGCAAAGGCGCCGTGACCATCCGCGCGCGGGCCGAAATCGTGGAAAGAAAGGGTGGTAAAGGCGAACAATACGACATCGCCATCAGCGAAATCCCGTATCAGGTCAACAAATCCGAACTCATTATCAAAATGGCGGATTTGGTGCAAACCAAAAAAATAGAAGGCATCCGCGACATCCGCGACGAATCCGATAAAGACGGCCTCTCTATTATAGTAGAGCTTAAAAATGACGCTCCGCCGCAAAAAATCCTGAACCAGCTTTATCAATATACCGACCTTCAGCGCGACTTCCACATGAATCTTCTGGCCCTGAAAAACGGGCTGGAGCCGTTGGTTATGTCCATCAAGGATATTCTGGGTTTTTATATCGACCACCGCAAAATCGTCATCCGCCGGCGAGCCGAATTTGACTTGCGCAAAGCCGAAGAACGCGCCCATGTCTTAACCGGCCTCGCCAAAGCGCTGGACTCAATCGACGCCGTTATTAATACCATCCGCAAATCGGCCGACAAAGACGACGCACGGGCCAATTTGATTAAAAAATTCAAATTCACCGAAATCCAAACCAATGCTATTTTGGAAATGCGCCTCCAAACACTGGCCGCCCTGGAACGCGAAAAAATTGATGCCGAGCTCAAAGAGAAAAAGGCGCTTATAGAAGATTTGCAGTTGCTGCTTAAAACCCCGAAAAAGATTTTGGGCGTTATCACCAGGGAACTCGGCGAATTGAAAGAAAAATACGGAGATGAGCGGCGCACCAAAGTCGTCGCGACCGGCCTCAAAGAATTCAAAGAGGAGGACCTGATCCCGCAAGAAGACGTCATCATCACCATCTCTCAAACCGGTTATATCAAACGCCTCCAGCCCTCCGGTTTTAAGACCCAGCACAGGGGCGGCAAAGGGCTTATCGGTTCGGATGTAGCGGAAGAGGACTTCCTGTTGCATTTCATTTCCGCCTCCACGCATGACAACATTTTGTTTTTCACCGACCGCGGGCGCGTCTTCCAGACCAAGGTTTACGATATACCGGAGGCCTCGCGCACGTCCAAAGGCAAACCTATCCATAACTTCCTGGAAATTCCGGTGGAAGAAAGAATCAGCGCGGTTGTGGCTTATAACGGCAAAGGAGACAAGGGTTATCTAGTGATGGCAACCAAAAACGGCAGCATCAAAAAGACCTCGCTGGCCGACTTTGAAAACGTCCGGCGCACCGGCATCATCGCCATCCGCCTCAACAAAGGCGATTCGCTCCGCTGGGTAAAATTGTCTTCCGGTTCGGACGATTTGATTGTGACAACTTCAGCCGGCCAAGGCATCCGCTTTAGAGAATCCCAAATCCGCGGCATGGGCCGCACGGCCGCCGGAGTGCGCGCCATCCGCCTGAAAGGCACGGATCATGTAAGTTCGCTGGATATCATCCGCAAGGATTTGAAAGACGCGCGTCTTCTGACGGTTATGGCGAACGGCTATGGCAAACAGACCAAAATCGCGGAATACAAAACCCAGAACCGCGGCGGCAGCGGCATTAAAGTGGCTCAGATCACCGGGAAAACCGGCCCGCTTATGTCCGCGCACCTGGTTTCAGATGAAACGGAACTCTTCGCGCTTTCGGAAAAAGGCCAAATCATTCGTACGGACTTGGCGAGCGTGCGCTTGGCCGGCCGCGCCACTCAAGGCGTCCGAATCATGAACCTCAACTCCGGCGACCACCTGATTGGCGTCATCGTTTGGTAAACACGCTTTCGTCATACCACTAAACAGCAGATTTCATATGTGCTATGCTATACGCGTGACGCTTGGTCACTGATTTTTCTTTGATAACTTGTTGCGAGGCCGAATTGTGAGTGAATTCCAACTGGTCTTGAACGATGGTAAGGCGGCCATAGATTCGGCGACCATCCCCATGCGCTGGTTCTTCCCCAAGGAGATCATTGACCGCCAACAGACGGAACTCCTGGTTGTGGTCCAACACGAGAGTGAGTATGGCGTCAATGATCGTGGAGAGCGTTGGCGCGTACCGATCATCCACGGCCAGATGTGGCTGCCCTTCAGCCGGGCAGGCCGGCACCAGATTTTGGTCTTCGCTCTGGCGCATGGTCAGCACGAAAATCACGACTACGAATCCTATCTGCACAACAGAATGACAAGACTAGGGCCGCGCGCCTACGATTTCTACATCACGTACAACGAAGAGAGCCGTGACAACAACCTATCCGGATACATCGTGGGCCGCGCCTCCGTTGAAGTGGAGGTCCCGGACGGACTTTTTGCCAAGAAGCCCAAGGGGTTCCTGGGACGCCTGCTGTGGAAGTGGGTCAACTGGGGCTATGGATGGGAACCGTCCAATGAATGCATCTATGAAGCAACGCCTACTGATCGCTCTGACGCTGAAGCCCTTCGCTTGGTTTGCACTGCGTACGGCCATGCTGACCCTCGGTCTCGCTTTGATAGCTGTAGCCAGCATCTACCGCTTGTCATCTCTGATGTTCGGTTACCGACCCATGCCACTCGTGGCCGACTTCTCCCACCTCATTCGCTGTGATCTCTCCAAGGCAGGAGCACCCGCCTATTGTCCCTATGCTTGGAAAGTGTGGAGGCCGGGAGACGACCTGCGCAAAGAAAAAAGGTTTACTCCGCTGATTGTGTACATTGTGATCGCCGCTGCCGGCTACGGACTCTACTCTTGGTTCCAAGCCGGCCTGCCATGGGGGTGGCTGATTCTCGCAATTAGCGCCTGCATCGGCACGACTTTGGTCACAGCCAAACTATCGGCAAAATTGACGGCCAAGATGGCAACTATGCTGGCGAACCGGAAAACCGAAAGATACAGCGACTACCTGCGCCGAGAGTACAGTGTTGAGCGGCAAACAGAACTCCTGAAGCGCCGGCCCAGAACTAACTTGGTACGCAAATTCACAATGAGTTACGAAGCGCTCAAGGCCCACGTATGCAAACAGTTTGAAAAGTGAATCGCATCTCCTAGATCTCGCATCCCCCGCCCCCGAGCACAACTCGCCGGGTGGGTTTTATTTTAAAAATCCCTCCCCCCGATGGCCATCGGGGTACTCCCTTTAGGAAAGAGAGAATGACAGTGGTATTTATTCCTCCTTTTCTAAAGGAGGTGGTCCTCCGACAATTGTCGGAGGACCGGAGGATTTTTAATTTTTGATTTGTGAATTTTGATATAGTTAATATATGTCCCGCCGACAAATAATTTTACTGGGCGTAATTGGGGTTGTGGTTATAACCGGACTTTTAGTTTTATTCGGCGTCATCCCCGGTCTGCGCGATACAGGCGAACAACAAAGAGTACTCCTAGAAATCTGGGGCGTGTTTGACGGCCAGCGCGACTTCGAGGGTGCCTTTGCGGGCTACGCGCGTTTGCGGCCGAATGTAGAAATACGCTATCGGCAATTCTCTCCAGAAACATACGAAACAGACCTAATCAATGCTTTGGCCGCGGGTCGGGGACCGGATATTTTTATGTTCCACAATACCTGGCTACCCAAACATATCGCCAAAATTTTACCGACTAGCCCGACCCAACTCAAATTCACGGATTTCCAAGCGCTTTTCCCGCGGGTGATTGAACAGGACTTCGCGCCGGACGGAAATATTTACGGCTTGCCGCTCTACTTGGATACGCTAGCCCTAATTTACAACAAAGATATTTTTGACAACAAAGCTCTGGCCCTGCCGCCCAAAACCTGGGCTGAAGCCATCAACTACAGCAACAAAATAAAAGACATAGCAAAAAACGGCGCCATCAAACGCGCCGGAGCGGCGATTGGCGGGAGCGACAAAAGCATCAATCGCGCGAGCGATTTACTCGCCGGCATTATGCTCCAGACAGGCGTGGAGATGACCAACCGCGACTTCAGCCGCGCGACTTTTGGGGAACAAGCAGGGGTGGGGGCGCTGAACTTCTATACTCAATTCGCCAACCCCAAAAACTCCAATTACACCTGGAATGATAACATGCATTATTCCCTGGATGCGTTCGCCGAGGGCGGAGTGGGAATGATTTTCAATTATGCTTATAACTTAAAAACCTTGCGGGAGAAAAACCCCTTTCTCCGGATCGGCGTTTCAGAGATGCCGCAACCGTCTCCGGATAGCCGCGTCGATTACCCGAATTACCAGGGACTCGCTGTTGCCGCCGCAAGCCCCACGCCGGAGTATGCCTGGGATTTTATAATTTACATGACAACCCAGCCCGAAGGCATCAGGGGGTACCTGGATTCAACCAAGCATCCGCCGGCGCTCCGCGCGCTCATTGACCCACTCACAACTTCAACCGATGAGCGCGGCGTCTTTGCGCGGCAGGCCTTGACCGCCCGCTCCTGGCCGCAGACTGACAACAACGCCGTGGATGCCGCATTTTCGGATATGATAGAAGATGTGAACGCTGGCCGTTCCGACACGCGGCGAGCCATTGACTTGGCTGAAAACAAATTAACGACGCTGATGCAACGCCGCTAAAAAATAAAATATCAAAAATCAAAGTGCAAAATGACAAATCAAAATTAAAAATGACATTGCGAGGTACTCCGAAGCAATCTCTTTTTGATTTATTATCTGTTATTTTGATTTTTGCATTTTGATCTTTGGTTTATATTTAGGAAATCATGTCCCGCTTCGCAATCACAATTTTATCCCTGATATTGTTCGCCAATCTCGCCTTCGCGCAGAGCGGTCTTTTGCCGTGCCAAGGTCTTGACTGCACCGTCTGCGACCTGGGGGTGCTCATAAACAACCTCATAACCTATGCCGTGCAATTCGCATTTCTGGCGGCCGTAGTCGCAACCTTTGGCGGCGCCGCTTTCATCATGGCTAGCCGCGGCAATGAGGGGAGATTGACCCGCGGCAAGCAAATCATTTGGGCCGCGGCCGTAGGCCTGGCCATTGTCTTATCCGCTTGGATTATTATTGACACGGTCTTCAAATACGCGCTGGTACGCGATGAAAACTCCAAATTCGGGCCTTGGAACCAATTACAATGCCCGGAATTTTTCAAAGCCAACATCCAACTGAAAGAGACGGGTAAAGCCACGCAGCTTTCCGAACCGGTATGGGCGCCATTGCGACAAGGCGCGACACCCCGCTTCGGCATCCAACCTAACGTCAGCGAGGACTTTCCGGAATAGCCATCTCCCGCTGCTCTTATTGTTGTATAATAAAATCATGTTGGAATTTCTCATCCGTATAGCTAACGCCGAAGTAGGCGGTGGCAGCAAGATCACCAACTTTATTGAAAATCCCCTGCAGGTGGAAACCATCCAGGAATTATTTTGCGGTTTATATAAATACGCTTTTGCCTTCGGCTCTATCGCCGCCGTGGCCTTGACCATGTGGGGAGCGTTTCAGATTCTGATGTCGGGCGGCAACGCCGGGAAACGCTCAGAGGGCTTGAGCACCATCAAATGGGTCGCGATTGGCTATGCCCTGCTGATACTTTCCGGCGGCATCACCGGGCTTGTGAGCAGCATCCTGGGCGGTACCAAAGAAATCTCCATGTGGAGTTGTTTTGGCGGCACCACTTCCTCTGCCCCGCCGCCAAGTCCGTTCCGGCAAACGATAGACCCCGCGACCGGCCAATACCGCGAGATCAACCCGCGCTACGGCCAGATGCCTTCACCGTTTTAGATAACATATGATATAATTAACTCTATAGAAAATAATCTGAAAGGTCGTTTAATTTTTTAACCAATCAACATGAAAAACTTCCTAAAAACAATTGCTTTCGCGGCACTGGTCACCGGGCTCGTGGCTCCGGTTTTAAGTTTTGGTCAGGATATAAAAACAGCCGTAGAAGGAGCCGGCAGTTTACCGGCGGGCAAGGACATTAATTTCTTGACTATAATAAATCGGGCATTAAATTTTGCTTTTGCGGCGTTGGTCATAGTCGCCGTCTTCTTTATGCTTTGGGCGGCCTATGAATATATGACTGGCAATGACAAAGGCGCCAAAACCCGCATCATGAATTCCGCCATCGCTTTGGCTATCGGCCTATTAGCCAAAGGATTGCCTTATCTTGTTAATGCCATCATTGGTATAGGCCCCACGCCGATACTCTAAAATCGTCTATCTTCATCAAAAACACCCCTCACCGGGTGTTTTTGATTTGAAAAATGGAAAGGGCTCTCGGAACCGAAGTTCCGAGAGCCCCAAGATGCCCTCCTTTCCCTACTGCCGCGAAGCGCGGGAGTAGATGACTTTCACTTTGTGCGTCCCGGGCGAAAGCGCCCGCAAACGCAAACCGTTCGGGTGAGCCGACCCATCGTGATAATACTCACCCTTGGTGCCGGGCGGGATCTTGAAATGAGGACCACCCTCACTCTCATCCCGGTACCAGACCTCAACGCCGCACGGGGCGTCGAATTCGACCATTTCGGCCTGCCATGGGCCGATTTCCCACAGCAGACCCGACTTGTGGAACTTCCCGGAAGTTACCACGACCTCCCGGATTTCCACGATCTCCTTCCGTGCCTGCGGCTGGCACGGCTTTTCTGCAGTCCCCGGCGCCGGCATGGCGTGGACGACCCACCCGACCACACCGAGGATGATGAGAAGCCAGAAGCCATCGCGCCACTTCCAGTAAAGTAACGCGAGGAGGCCGATCACGCCAAGGACCACGAGTCCCGGCATGACCGACCGCCAGTTGATGCCGGCCATGAATGCATAGGCCGGCTTAGCCGCAAGTAGCGGCAAGGCCACCCCTAGAACCAACGCGGCCACCTTGAGAGCCGTTTTCGGCTCCACAACGCGGCCGGAGGATTCCTGCGTGGGTGCCGGAGGCGTCGCCGGAGCTGTGGGCGTCGGTGCCGGCGGAGGTGCGGTCGCTTGTGGCGCCCGCCCCCCGCCTCCACCCCCACCACCCTGATTCCGAGCCATAATAGCTCCTTTCTCCACCGCCCCGTTTTAAGGCGAAGCGGTGGATTCTCTGTTTCGCGCTAACCATCCCTCTTCCCGAAGGCACGCGCAATGCCCTCGGCGATGAGCTCCGCCACCTTGGGTGCCTCGGGGAAAGAACTGGTGGAAACGTTATAGTTTTCCGGCTTGAGCTTTCCACCGAGAACGCCCGCGAGCTGATACGCGCCAATCGGAACCTTTCCGATCGCGATCTGTTCCGCAGTCGCCTTGATGAACTCTTGCGTCTTTTGGTCCGCAGCGACTTGCGCCGCCGCCTGCGTCCGCTTCTCCATCGCGGCTTTGACGGCCAGCGACAGATCGGTGTCCGCGATCTTGAACTCCTTGATCGTGACACCCAAGCGCTTTTCGAGCTCCGAACGCGAAGATGAGGTCTTGAGGATCCTTTCCACCCACTGACCCCACTTCACGTAGAACGCGATGCGCTTTTTCACCGGAACTGCGTCCTCCGAGAGGTCGGGGTCCGCCAGTCGCGGATCGCCCTTCGGGAGGATTCGGCTCAAGTGATACTTGGGGTTCACGTGCGGGCATTCCTCCAGCCGCAGACGGCAGTTGATTATCCGCACGATCGCCTCCAAGTTTTTGCGACAGTCGGTGAGCCGGGTGTTGCCGCCCAAGACATTGAGCTCTTGGGTGGCGGTGTTAGCAATCTCCTGAAGGATCGCGGCTTCATCCGAAACCAGAATGTAACTGTCCAACGTATCACGGCCGGAAGTATCCTGGCCGAACAAGACCGAGCCCTTGAAGGTCACCTCCACCGTTTTTGTTGAGTCTTCGTCATCCTGCACCTGTGCCGTCGTGACGACTTGCGCCGGCCTAGTCGTCTTTTTGACGTCCCCGGTCAACCCGCCCAACCAGAATGGGGCGACCAGGTGATAGCCCTCGCCGATGACTCGGCGAGTCCGCTTGCCGCAGAAAGTGACGAACCGCCAATGGTTCGTCTTTACCGTGACAAGCATTGTCCAGAACGTGAAAGAGATCCCAGCGACAATGAGCGACCTGCCCAGAATCGCGTAGAACCAGTCCCACCCGCTGATGCCCGGCAACTGCAGGGCGTACATGAACCGGAACGCGTAGAGCCATGGAATGGCCCACCACATCACGGCCGCAAGCACGACTGCGACAAGAACGACGGCGGCCACGCTGTGGGTCCCATCCATGATGCTGGGGAACCACCTCCGGATCGCGCGGCCCACTGGAGCCAGCACACTTAGATAGCACCACTTACACCCGGAGGCGAACTTTCGTCCGCACCAGCAGACGACCAGCCACGCCCCCCAGAAAGAGACGAGGCCATGCGCGAGAGGCGCGATGACAAATTTGTCGTAACACCAGTCCCGCACCCTCTGCCAGCGACTTTTTGCCGCCGGAGCCGGAACGGGAGCTGGCGTCGCTCCGCTCGCCGGACCGAGTTGCCGCCTCAAGCGGACAATCTCCAGAATGAGCAGAACGACAACCGTTCCCAGGACAATAATCCCAACGATGCTCCACATTGTGTTTCCCCACAAAATGAGGCCTAACTTGTCAAAGTCCACTCCCAACTGATATACTTATTATAGCAAAAATAAGCATAAAAGTCAAATCTGGTGGTTATTTGCCCCTATGGCGGAACCCGGTATACGCGCAGCGCTTAGAACGCTGTTCCCGAAAGGGATTAGAGGTTCAAATCCTCTTGGGGGCACAAACTAAAAATATAGCCGTACGGCTGTATTTTTAGTTTCAGTACTTGCCAAGAGGATTTGAATAGGGGTAGGTCGGAGGGGAGACGGAGGTATCCCCTCCGTGTAGGAGATGATTCAGAACCGAGGGTTTTGAAAGCGCAGCTTAATTCGTCTGTGACGAATTAAGCGAGCAGTGAAATTCCTCTTGGGGGCACAAACGGCAAACACTCAACTAGGTCCGCCACCGACCAAGCGCCAACTAGGCGTCTGAATTGCGGCCATGTTAAATTAAACCTAAACTCAAAACCAATGTATCCGCTTACGCATATACGATCGTATATGCGTAAACAGATAACTCCATATCATAATATCCCCGCCTACCCCCAACCATGGGATGGAGCGGGGATTTTTATTTTGAGACGGAGTGCTTAACCAATTTCAAAACCTCGGAGGCGACGAGGGGGGCGGCACGCGACGGCATTGGAAAATACTTTTCTTGCGCCGTGCGGAGGGCCGCCCGAAAATTTTTATCATCGCGGACTTTTTCCATTAAAGAAGCGCAAGCGGTCTTATCGGGTTCATAAAAACCGATGGAGGCGCCCACAGTGTCGGGCGGAAAATCCGTAAGCCCCATTTTGGCAAGCCGCGCGCGGCCGGCGTACGGTAAGACCAGGCACATCGTAGGGATACGCAGATAAATGGCATGAATGTGGCTAGTGGAGTCCATCCCCACCACCAAATCGGCGGCACACAGAGCCGAATGAACTTCCGGCACAAAACCCGCGTTTATGGTCCTCAAGCCCTCGCTCAAGGATTCATAACGGCTCGGCGCTTCATCACGCGGATGCGGCCGCACCATTAAAATGGGCGGCTTATCCATGGCGCGCAGAGCGGCGGATAAAAACGCGAATGTAACTTCGTCTTCATGGGCGAAAAATGGCGTGCCGCGACCGATGTAGACAATCAAAAAATCTTCGCCTTTCAATTTCAATGCTTCGCGCGTCCGGCGCCGAACGGATAAAACGTCGATTCCGGACAAAGCATCTAACGCGGGATTACCGGTCACGACAATTTTACCGCGATAATGGTCTTCTAAAAGAAGTCTTTTACCAATCTCATCCTGAACCATCATAATGGGCCAATGCTTCAAGGCAAGCGAATTCATGGGATGCCTGTGATTCCCCCAATAATCTTGAAGGCAGATGACTGGAATACCGTGGCGCGACGCGTGCTTTGTTAAGGCGGAGATTAAGAAGGGCCCGTAGACCAAGGAACTGGTGGTCGCAAAAAATAAATCCGGCTTAAATTCATCCATAATTTTCTGAGCGGCCTTTTCGGTTCCGGCCGACACAGGCGAAAAAACCTTAAGCCGGTCGGCTGGCGCGGGGCCAACTGTAATAATTTTCACCTCCGCTTCTTTTTGGAGAAGGGGAATGACCGGGGCCAACGAATCAGCCGGCCCGGGCGCGTCCACCGCGATGAGAATTTTTTTCTTATCGGCGTTTGCCATGAAATGCTTTGTGGATTTCTTTTAGTTCTTTGTTGGTAATATGCGTATAAATCTGGGTAGTTGAAATGTTAGAATGACCCAAAAGTTCCTGCACCGACCGGAGATCGGCTCCATTGGAAAGCAAATCGGTAGCAAACATGTGCCGCAGGGTATGCGGCGTGAGGCGCTTGCCGACTATCCCCGCTTTCCGAGCGTAGAATGAGACCAGCCGCTGGACAGCGCGCGGAATAATGCGGCCTATAACGCGGGGCTTAGCGGCGCGGGTCATGCTCACAAACAAGGCGTTATCCGCATCGGTACGGATATCAAGGTATTTTTCTATGGCGGCGCGCGCCCTATCCGAGATAAACACGATCCGTAGTTTGTCGCCCTTGCCACGCACGGTGAGCTCGCCTTTATCCAAATTGATTTCACGGTTCAGCCGGCAAAGTTCGGAAATACGCAAACCCGTAGAAAATAAAAGTTCCAAAACCGCCTGATCACGGAGCCCGCGAAGGCCGCTCCCCTTCACCGAGTCAAGCAATCGCTCCAATTCCGCGTATTCAATGACATCAATCTGACGAGCGCCAAGCCGCGGGAGCTCCACCACCTCCGGCGGCGGGACATCATAGCCCTGTTTAATTAAATACTTTAAAAAATTTCTCAAAGCGATGATATAATAGGCCTGAGTAGATTTTTTGAGCGGTTCGCCGGAAGGCGTCTCGGCCCGCGCCAGACGCAGACGAAAATTGGTAATGGCTGGCGCGGTAATACCGTTAAGCTTGGCGATACCCGTCGTTCTTAAAAAAAAATTCAAATAGCGTTCGTAGTTTTCGCGCGTTTTGGGCGAACGATTTTTTTCCACCTCTATATAATCCAAATAGGCCTTGAGTAGCTTTTGCGCGTCCATATAATTATTTTAACATTTTGCGACACAGAAAATCTTTGACATCTTTTCGGCACACGCTATACTAATGTATACTTGAAAATATCGGCTAACCTCTCGACTCCGCTCGGGGGATAATAAAAAATTTATGAACAGTTTATACAAAAACATTTTCGGGGCGATTTCTTTATTATTGCTTTTTACGGTAATTTTTTCATTTTTGATCGAAGGCGGCGATGCGCCCAAAGTCCTTTCAATCAATCAGCTGGTCGGTAAAATAAATGCCGGCCAAGTGGCTAAGATATTAATTTCCGGCAATGATTTGGCCATTGAATTCAAAGACAGCACCAAAGCTGAAGCACGCAAAGAAACAGAAACCAGCTTAACCGATACTTTCAAAAATTTAGGGATTGACGCTCGCCTGCTCCAGGACGTTTCCATTCAAGTCAAAGAAGAATCCGGCCTGCGCTTCTGGCTCGGGATCCTCATCCCCACACTGCTTCCTATTATAGTCATCGTCGCCATCTTCTGGTCCGTGATGCGGCAAGCCAAGGGTGGAGTGTCCCAGGCATTCACGTTTGGCAAAGCCAATCTGCGTCTTTTCGCTTCATATAAAAATCGCGTCACCTTCAAAGACGTGGCTGGACTCAGAGAGGCTAAACAGGAACTGGAAGAAGTGGTGGATTTCTTGCGCAACCCAAAAAAGTTTTTGGATATCGGCGCGCGCATCCCCCGCGGCGTGCTTTTGATGGGTAACCCGGGCACGGGCAAAACCCTGCTGGCCCGCGCGGTCGCCGGCGAAAGCGGCGTCCCCTTCTTCCATATCTCGGCTTCCGAGTTCGTAGAAATGTTTGTGGGCGTAGGCGCGGCCCGCACACGCGACGCTTTTGAAACGGCGAAAAAGGCGGCGCCTTCCATTCTATTCATAGATGAAATTGACGCCGTAGGCCGCGAGCGCGGAGCGGGTTTGGGCGGTGGTCACGATGAACGAGAGCAAACCTTAAATCAAATTTTGGTGGAAATGGACGGTTTTGAACGTGACACGCGCGTCATAGTGCTCGCTGCAACCAACCGACCGGATGTCCTGGACGCGGCGCTACTCCGCCCCGGCCGATTTGATAGGCGGGTAGTTTTGGATTTGCCGGACATTGCCGACCGTGAGGCCATTTTGAAAATTCACGCGGCCAATAAACCCTTGGAAAAAGACGTCGACTTCAAGAAGGTCGCCATACGCACGCCCGGGTTTTCCGGCGCGGATCTTGCCAATCTCTTAAATGAAGCGGCGATTCACACGGCCAGAAAAAATTTGCGTTTTATCAGCCAGGACGCCCTTTACAGCTCCATAGAAAAAGTCATGCTCGGACCGGAGCGCAAAAATCGTGTCACCACCCTGAAAGAGCGTGAGATCACGGCATATCATGAAGCGGGCCACGCGCTCGTCGCCGCCTCGCTTAAAAATTCCGATCCGGTGCATAAAGTATCCATCGTTTCGCGCGGCCAAGCCGGCGGCTATACCCTGAAACTGCCGCTGGAAGAAACACGCCTCCGGACCCGTTCGCAATTTTTGTCAGACATTGCCATGATGATGGGCGGATATGCGGCAGAGCAAACCGTGTTTGGCGAAATGTCCACGGGTGCCTCCAGCGACCTCCAAAAAGCGTCGGAGCTAACACGGGCGCTCGTAACCCGATATGGTATGAGCGACAAACTGGGCCCCATCACCTATGGCCGGACACATGAAATGGTTTTCCTGGGCCGCGAAATCGGCACCGAACAAAATTATTCCGAGGCCATTGCCAAAGCCATCGACGAAGAAGTGTACAGTTTTATCGACCGGGCTCACAAGGCGGCTCAAAAAATTGTGGCTACGCGGCGGAAAGCACTGGAAGCGATTGCCAAGGAATTGCTCCGAAAAGAGGTGATTGAGCAAGACGATTTTTACGCGCTGATCAAGCCATTCAATTTGAAGCCCTTGGCTGTATAGACAAACTATAAAAGTGGGCCAGGATGGAATTGAACCATCGATCCCCGTCTTATAAGGACGGTGCTTTTACCACTAAGCTACTGGCCCTTTGTGTTTTTATCAAAGCAATCTCTTATTACTTTTAACCCAATCAGAACCTCTTTAGCAAGTTGCCCATTGTAAATCCTGACATTACAAGTGCCATGGCCAAACAATCCTTTCCTATCAATGTCTGATTTATTGGTCTTTTTAATATATGGCTTTGAAAATTGTCTTATGGGTATGTGTATTTTTTTAGACCAATAGATCATTTCTTTTTGAGGATTCATATCGGAGTATAGGTGAAGTATAATATGAAATTGAGATCTTGATATTCCCCAATTTTTCCTGAGCCAATATATAAAAAAATTGTGAACGGCCGGATCTGTATTGGTAATAGTTAAATCATAGGGCCTAGTTTTACCGCCCTCACCCCAATAAAGAAAAAGTCCGGCTATAAACACGTCTCTTGGAGATAACGGGAGGATTTTAACCTTTTGCTCTTGATAAATTCCGAATTCTTTAATTTCTCTTTGTCTTTTTCTGGTATTACGATATTTTTCTATACGAACCGCACTCCAATCCCTAAGCTCCCTAACCCGCTCTATGGATAACGGGTAATCTTGCAGCCATCTGCTTAATGAACTTTTGCTAACTTTTATGACTTTTTTAATAGAATTATAACTGTGCCCGTTTTTACGCATCTCAATTGCCGCGCGCCTTTCATTGTCTTTGGCCATAATAAATAAAACCTATGACTTATAATCTCTTGAACCTTGTTCAATGGTACCACATATTGCGATATTCAACACCGGTTGTTACTATGTGAGTAACATTAATAGCTCGCTTAGGGCGGTTAGCTCAGTGGCAGAGCACCTCGTTTACACCGAGGGGGTCGCAGGTTCAAACCCTGCACCGCCCACATTTCTTCCAAATCAAGTGATGCGCACAGATAAAACAGAGCGGTCCGATAATAATCTGACAGATTGGGGGTTAAATCCGCTCGGCGCGCACATTATTATTTTTTTAATTGAGAGCACGAAAAATCTAACCGGGGGCGAGCCGGTCGGATAATTACAGAATAGCGTCTTTGGTTGATCAATTTTACACGCAGTAGCTGACATGCTACGATGGCCCTAGCGAAAGACTGAGCTATGTCGGCTCGGCTGCACATTCCAAGATCCGATCGTCTGGTACAGAGCGAGATTATTTCAAGGCGCTTGATAAGGGGAGGCGGCCATGAAGTACCTTGTTGTGGCCCGTCATGGCCACGCCAGCTGTGATGAACTAACCGAAAAAGGAAAGGGACAAGTCACCGAATTGGCGAACGAGTTGAAGCGGATACTGAAAGGGGGATCGACTCGTATTTTGAGCTCCCCAGATACCCGCGCGGTTCAAAGCGCCAAGATTCTGGCCGACACCCTGGACGTCCGACCGGAGATACAAGCAACCCTGTCTTCTTGCTATGCGGGACATCCCGATACCCCCAACCAGGTCATAGCCCTTATTGATGGACTGATGGAAGTCGATGCCTTGATCTTGGTCACCCATCTGGAAAATACCGGAGAACTTCCAAAACGCTTCGCCCAGGAAAAGCTTGGAGTCGAACTGCACCCCGAAGAAATCCGACACGGGAAGGCCTGGATAATTGATTGCGAGGCCAAAACCATCTCTTTAGCATAAAGAATCAAATAATTCGAGACATAGCCCCCGCCGGAAACCTTCCGTCGGGGGATTTTTCTATACCCCTTGCATTTCAAGGCCGGTAGGATTATATTCGACATTAGTAGTTGTTCTTCGCCAAATCCAAGTCTCATTTTCGGGAGGAATTCCTATGTTCCGTCAACTTTGCTCCTCTGCCCTGATGCTCTCTCTGGCCATTTCCATCGCATC
>CAYHSY010000001.1:0-15890 GCA_964359435.1 uncultured Candidatus Saccharibacteria bacterium | reverse complement strand
TCTCGGCTGCCGACGACAAACCCGAGGTTAAGTTCCAACGATTCGAAAGCACTTCCACCAGCGAAGGCGCCGTGAAGGACTTGGTCGCGGAAGTCAACCAGTTCCTCGGCGATGCCAAACTGAACAAACAGGTTCTGGACAATTGCCGCGATCTCGCGAATCGCCTGGAAAAGGGCGCCAAGCGCGAAGCGGCAAAGAGCCCCCAGCGCGAAGCCCTTCAGAGGGCGGCGTCGCGAGTCGGCGAGGTAGCCAATCACGAAGAGAACGATCTGCCCATGCTCACCAATGGCGGCCGTAGGGTCTTGGCCGAGGTGGCCACAGAGCTCCAGGCAGCTTCCGAGAAGCACGAGTTCGCGGACGCAAACCAAATGAAACGGTGGATGGAATACGCCAAGGAACTTTCGGAGTCAGCATCCTGCCGCGTGGTCGAAGTCGAGGTCATCGTCTCCGTAAAATCAGGCAAGATCATGGTCCTGGTCAAATACCGGGATGGAGACGATTGGATCCCCCACCAACTCTATATGCGGGGCGCATCTTCTGCCGGCGCCCTTGAGACAACGGATAATGAAATGCTCGCGCTTATGAACCGACAAGACACGACGTGTGGGTGTCCGGCGGTGAATGACGAGGGCGATGTTCTGCTCTCGTGGCTCCTGTACCATGTAAAGTAATCGGTTCCCGCATGTGCTGAAAGCACCTCTGCGGGATTTTTTATCCCGTTAGAAGTAGCCCGCCCCAAGGCCCCTCCGGGGCGCGTCAAGCGCGGGCGCGACTTCTAACGGGATTTCATTTTATAAACCAAGTCGTCCTCCGAAATTTTGGGATGCTACTTATAACGAGGTTGCAGACTAAATTCCAGTATGGTACTTTCGTAGTAGTTCCACATCAATTTAATAAACGCCCAAGATTGAGGATAACGTCATGGATGGCAAGCATGTGCCGGATGAAGGCCCTCCGGGCCTGGAACGGCACAAGTATTTCTTGCCGTTCCACGTCATACTCCTCGATGTTTTAGCCGTAACAATCTCGCAAACCAATGAACTGACCGGAGACACCGATCGCGTCAAAGAATGGCTGACCGCAATGTTGCCGCTCGACCGCAAATACACCGGACCACCCAAGATACCCAATGCGCGCCTCACTCTTAAGCCAGCCGGGCAGCGGGAGTTCGAAAGCACCACAAGCCATCCTCTGCATTATTTCTTCACCCTGATCGAGCCCATAGGCGTCCAGCGCATGCGTGAAGCATTCGGCAAACTGGAGGCCATCCTTTTCCCGACCCAACCCCAACAGCCGACACGGGATGGCACCCCTAATCCGCTCGTATCAATTTTCCATGAATATCTTGCCGCTCTGGAAAAAAGAAATGCCTATCTGGAACGGGCAACCAAAGCGACAAAATTCAAAGAGCCCGAAGGACGGGATGTGCCGTTCGAAGAGAAAGAAAGGTTGATAGCTCTCCTCGAACAAACCCGCGATGAAGAACGTAACGCATTCCTGCGGCCCGGCAACCTCCTCTCGTTCGGCCTCCGTCGAACATTGGTTTATGAAAGAAACCAGGACCACGAACGAGTGATCGAACTTATAGATAACGCGGTCGCACTGGGAGGGATTGAACTGGCCTTGTGCCGCCTCCGACCGGAAGATGTTGAATCGGCCCAAAATGCAATCTGGAAATTCAAAAGAACGTTTCCCGCCAAATCGCCTATCCGCATGTCGTTAGCTGTAATCCACAACTACTTCTCGGCTCTGAAAAGCTACTTGGATATCCAGAAACAGATTATCGCGCTCTTCAAAAGGCCCACGGCATAATGATATCAAGACGTCACAGCCCCACTCGCCAAACAGTGGGGCATTTTCTTACAGAACTCCCCCATCCCCCACCGCGCCCATTGATCTATTTTTTAACGTTTGCAGGTCCCCTATTTTATAAGATATCACTAAATCCATTTTAGGCAGCTCAACATTTCAAAATCCAGAAATTGGATCGGCAATGGATCGGCAATCAACATTAACAATGATATGTCAATCGGCAAAAGAGATCGGCAACACAGGGGAGTTAATTGCCGATCGTTCGGCAATGGTGTAAAACACTTATTTTACACCAATGTTTTACACTTGTTTTGCGCTTTTTGGCAACTTTGGGAATCGGGTTCGCAGATGAAACCTACGTTTTTCAGGTGTTAAACAAGTGTAAAACATCGTGTTTTGCAAAAGAATCGGGTTCCGGCATGAAACCTACGTTTTTCGCACTTTCTTCATTTTCGATGTTTGCCGGCAAACATTTTGTGCAGAAATTTAACCCTCATCACCTAGAAATCAAATTTGGTTCGGCAATCGATCGGCAAACATTTAAATTGCCGATCGGCAATCATTGCCGGTCAATTTTTATAAAACCGCTTGATATATGATCATTTTGTACTATAGGACAGCAGATAGTTCGGCAATTTGCGATGACAATGTTTGCCGGCAAATATTGTATCCGCAAAACACGATGTTTAACGTTAAACATCGAAAATGGTAAAAGTGCGAAAAACGTAGGTTTTATCTGCGAATCGGGTTTTTAATAAAAACGCAATGTTTGCCGGCAAACACTGATTTAGCATATGTTTGCCTTTTGATAAGCTCGGGGACTATTATTTAGGAATATGGAAAATTTATGGGTCGGCAAAATTGGCGAGGATACTGTCGCACAATATTTGATTAGTAAACAATATAAAATAGTGGAGCGTAACTTTAGAGTTGATTTCGGCGAGCTGGATATTATTACTAGGGATAATATGGGAACATTAGTATTTATAGAAGTCAAGACGCTGATTTCGCCCACCGACGACTCACGCAAACCCGAGGATAATTTCTCCGCCGCCAAATTAAAAAAATTCCGGCGAGCGGCCGAGTATTACGCCGCGCTCCATCCGGAATATATAAATGAAGAGCTCGGCTACCGACTGGACGTGGTGGCTCTGGAATGTCCCCGCGCCGATGCTTTAGTCGATGCCCAAAAGCTCTGTAACATTCGTCATTATGAAAATGTTTTATATTAATAGCCCTCCAGTTCTTTTCCTTTTCATTTCTTGAGTTACCAATAGGAGATCGCGCGAATGCGGAATGACCATCCGAGTCCCGGGGACTACTATTACGGACAGCTGCCCCGCGAAATGCTTTCTCTGGCCGCGGCTGTACCGATCGGTCAACTTCTGGCGGTTCTAACTGACGGAAAGGTCACCTCCATCACCATGGGCGAGCTGGACGCGGTTCTCGCACAGGGAAACTTCCACATCGAGAGAGCAATGGCCGCGGCCAGTCATAGCATGGTTGGCATGGCGTCGGTCCATCTGTACCGAGATCGCTTCTGCAACGGTGAAATACAACCGCTGGCCTACGTGGATGACGTAGTGGTTGACCCGGCCCATCAAGGCAAGGGGATCGCCCGTCAGTTGATGATCAACCTGATCCGCAAAGCGCAGGAATGGGGAGCGGTGGCAGTTGACCTTACCAGCGCGCCTCACCGACACGCGGCCAACCACCTCTATATCTCTATGGGCTTCAAGTTGCTGGATGCGTCCATTATGAGACGGGAGCCCGTATCCAAGCTGGAGAGGGACGAGATCGCTCACTTCGCGCCGCTGCTAGGGCCCTTGAAAGAGATCCGCAGAGATGTCCATTGCGTCCAAACCCTAGTTGGCAGAAAGATGTTTGTCGACCATAGCGTATCACACGAAAAATACCTCTGCTGCGGGGGACCGACAAACGCATTCTCTCGCTTCCTGGCGAAACTCAACCTTCTGGCCTTGCTGTCTGGCGCTGGTCAGATCAATGTCGCGCTAGTATCGTGTCTGAACAATGTATTTGCCCCATACGGCTACCAACCGCAGCAAACCAATGCCTATCGGCTGGAATTGCCGGTGGATCTCGACTCACTCCGACGCTAAGCGCGCGGAGTGTTTTTTTATCCACAGCCGTTGCCAAGTCGTCTATAAATTATTGTTATAATCAAAAGGTAAAAGGTCGAGAAACTATTCGATAAATAATAATATGATCGTCCAAAACTGGATTGATGTTATCGTGAGTTCCCTGCAATCCATCTGGCAAGTCGTGGCGCAATCACTACCCTCGGTCTTAGGCGCCTTGGTGGTATTAATAGTAGGGCTCATTGTCGCCGCGGTTCTCGAGCGATTGGTGGAGCGTTTAATTTATTATGTCAAAATCGACGCCCTTCTCCGGAAACTCGGGGTTGAGATGTATCTTGAACGCGCCGGCCTGGAACTCAATGCCGGCCATTTCTTGGGCCGCATTGTCTACTGGTTCGTGTTACTCGGCTTCTTCTTAGCCGCTTCAGATATTCTCGGTTTCACGGCGCTCTCCGGCTTCCTGGGTGACGTAATCTTCTACATTCCGAATGTTGTCATCGCTGCCCTCATCATGCTCGTCGCGCTCATCGTGGCGAACTTCTTACAGGGTCTGTCGGTGGCCTCGGTCTTGGGAGCGCGTCTCCACGCAGCCAAATTCCTGGGTGCTTTGAGTTGGTGGGTTGTGATGATCTTCGGTTTCTTGACCGCGGCGGTGCAACTTAATATTGCCGTTTCGGTTATCAATACCGTGATCACGGGCCTAATCGCCATGTTCGCCCTTGCCGGCGGCCTGGCCTTCGGCCTGGGCGGCCGCGACGCGGCTTCCCGCTGGATCTCCAAATTCGAAAGCGAGATTACACACAAGGAATAAGCTGTGGTACAATTAAATACATGCTTATCATTCGGCCTGTGAGGGGTCAAATGATAACGGACAATAACAATCCTCCGAGAATTATCGGAGGATTGTTTTTATAGCTCCGGAATGCGACAAAATAAAACGCAATGCCCCGGGGACGGTGGCAGCAAAATCCTTCCCTGCGCTTAAAAATTAGTGAAAGCGGTATACAGGAACAAAAGACAGATAATTATGACAACAGTGGCGAAAATAGACATAATGAATAAATATAAACGGATATTAACGCAATCTTGATAGAAGGTCAAGCAGCTGATCTTGACCTATTGAAACCGCCTATGATATACTTACAAATGTACAAGGGGTCGCTCGCGGGCGACCCTATTTTATAAATTAAAAATTTGAATTAATTATGATTGACCTTAAAAACTTAACCAGAGCAATAGCGCAGGTCTCGGAAGAGAAAGGCATTGATCCAGCCAAGGTCTTGGAGGCCATTGAATCGTCCATCGCGGCCGCCTATAAAAAGGAGTATGAAAAGCGCGGCGAAATTATCAAAGCCAAATTCAATACCAAAACTGGCGATTTGAAATTTTGGCAGGTTAAAACCGTGGTTGATGAAACGACGGTTGATTTAACCAAATATGAGGAGGCGGAACCCGCCGACGCTAAAGCTATGGCGGGCGAAGGAAAAAGCGCCGTGAACAGCGGGGCGACCGCGCCGGCGGCATCAGAAATTCCGGAAGAAGAAAAATTGCCGCGCTACAACTCTGACAGGCATATATTAATAGAAGAGGCAAAGCAAATCAAACCGGACGTGAAGGTGGGGGATGAATTAGAATTCGCCCTTGAAACCCATGAGGACTTTGGCCGCATCGCCGCCCAGACCGCAAAACAAGTTGTTTTACAACGCCTGCGCGAGGCCGAGAGGGAATCGATATTGAAGGAATTCGAGAACCGCGAAGGGGATGTAGTTTCAGGACTCGTGCAACGCTTGGAGCGCGGCAATATCTTTGTGGACTTGGGCCGGGCCGTGGGCATGATGTTTGGCAATGAGGGCATCCCGGGTGAACACTATCGCGTCGGAGAACGATTGCGGTTTTATATTCTGGCGGTTCAGGACGATGCGCGTCTGCCGGGCATCATCCTCTCGCGCGCCCACCCCAAATTCGTATCCAAACTTTTCACCATTGAGGTGCCCGAGATTTCCGACGGCAGCGTAGAGATTAAGGCCATCGCGCGCGAACCCGGCAGCCGGACCAAGGTGGCGGTGTTTTCCAGGGTAACCGGCATTGATCCGGTAGGGTCATGCGTCGGCCAACGGGGTACGCGCGTCATGGCGCTTTCCAACGAACTGGGCCAAGAAAAAATTGATATTATCGAATGGGCCGAAGACCAACAAAAATTCATAGCCAATTCTCTATCGCCGGCCAAAGTTTCGCGAGTGGAGCTACTGGACCAACACGAAACCCGCGTTTACGTTCCGGAAGAACAATTAAGTTTGGCGATCGGCAAAGGCGGGCAGAATGTACGGCTGGCGGCACGGCTCACCGGCTGGAAAATCGATGTTCGTTCAGAAAGCCAGCCGGAGGCGCCGCACAAAGAAGGGGTGGCGGAAGCCGAGGCCGACAAAGCTGTTAAAGAAAAGAGCGATGATAAATAAGTCGTATTAAACAATAAATTATTAAGAAATTTAAAATTAAAAAGTCCAAGTTAAAAATCTACGTATCGCTGCGCGATAATAATTAAAAATCGTAAGCGGAGCGAATTCTAAAATTTTAACTTTTGAACTTTAAATTTTTAATTGCATTTATGAATTATTATCTAACTTTCGTTCCGGTTGGCATCGCTCTATTATATAGCGGCTATATCATGCTGTGGCTCCACAAACAGCCGGCCGGCAATGACCAAATGAAAGAAATCTCACGCGCCATTCTTGAAGGGTCGCGCGCGTATCTCAACCGTCAATACAAAGCTATTGCGATTGTGGCCGTACCACTGCTCGCCGCGCTTTATTTTTTACTCGGCGGAGTGGCGGCCACCGGCTTTTTGATCGGCGCCGTTACCTCGGCCGCGGCCGGCTACATCGGTATGAATATCGCCGTGCGTTCCAATTCTAAAACCGCGGAAGCGGCGCGCGCCGGCATGAACCCGGCCTTGACGCTGGCCTTCAAAGCCGGCTCGGTCACCGGTTACCTGGTAGTGGCCTTGGGGCTCCTCGCGGTCGCCGGATTTTATTTCGCAACAGACGACGCCAAAGCGCTTGTGGGTTTAAGCTTCGGCGCGAGCTTGATTTCCATTTTCGCCCGTTTGGGCGGCGGCATCTTCACCAAAGCCGCGGATGTAGGCACGGACTTGGTAGGCAAAGTTGAAGCCGGTATTCCGGAAGACGACCCTCGGAACCCCGGTGTTATCGCCGACAACGTCGGCGACAACGTGGGTGATTGCGCCGGTATGGCGGCAGACCTTTTTGAAACATACGCGGTGACGCTTTCGGCCGCCATGCTCCTGGGCGCCTTGACGTTAGGAGGCAACGCCGTCATTTTCCCCCTGATACTGGGCGGGGCGGCCATCGTCGCCTCCATCGCCGGAGGATTATTTGTGCGTCTGCCGAAATCCGGCTCCATCATGGGCGCGCTTTACAAAGGACTCATCGCCGCGCTAATTTTCTCCGCCGCGATTTTCTACTGGGCCGCCAAACAATACTTCGGCGCCGATTATTTGCCGGTTTATCTTGCCTCACTCATCGGCCTCGCGGTAACCGCGTTGATGGTCGTCCTAACCGACTACTACACCGCCAAACAGTTTCGGCCGGTTAAATCCATTGCCGAAGCGTCGCGCTCCGGACACGGCACCAACATCATCATGGGTCTTGCTGTTGGCATGGAATCCACCGCCGCTCCAATCATTCTAATCGTGGCCGGCATCGGCGGCGCGTATGCCCTGGCCGGACTTTACGGCATCGCGATCGCGGCGACAGCCATGCTTTCGGTCGCGGGCATTGTGGTCGCCATCGATTCCTTCGGCCCCATCACCGACAATGCCGGCGGCATCGCGGAAATGACCCAAGCGCCGGAAGACGTGCGTAAAGTGACCGATGCCCTGGACGCGGTGGGAAACACCACCAAAGCCGTCACCAAGGGCTATGCCATCGCCTCGGCAGGTCTCGCCGCGCTGGTGCTTTTTGCCGGTTACACGGAGGAATTGATCGCCATCGGCAAAACAGCTGTTTTTGAACTGCAAGATCCATTGGTGGTGATCGGCTTACTCTTGGGCGCCGCTATTCCGTATCTCTTCGCCTCCATTGCTATGCGGGCGGTAGGGGAGGCGGCCGGCGCCGTGGTGGAAGAAGTGCGCCGCCAGTTCCGGGAAATTAAAGGCATCATGGAAGGAACGGCTAAGCCGGAGTATGGACGCGCGGTGGACATTGTCACCCGGGCCGCTCTTCGCAAAATGATCTTACCGTCCATCATCCCCATTGCTTCAGTCTTGATAGTCGGACTTCTCCTCGGCAGTAAGGCGCTCGGCGGATTACTGATGGGCACTATTGTTTCCGGACTTTTTGTCGCCATCTCCATGACCTCCGGCGGCGCGGCCTGGGATAATGCCAAAAAATATATTGAAGCCGGCAACTTCGGCGGCAAAGGATCTGACGCTCATAAGGCGGCCGTGACTGGGGATACCGTCGGCGACCCATACAAAGACACGGCTGGTCCGGCTATCAATCCGCTGATCAAAGTCATAAACATCGTCGCCTTACTAATCGTCCCGTTTTTGAAATAATCCGCTACCACAAGTCCACCCGATGGCCATCGGGTGGACTTGTGTTCTAATGTAAAGCTGATATAATATCGGGAGTTCCTTTAGGAGATAGGCCATGGCTATCATCGAGTCCGGCGTACTTTTTGCCCTTGCCCTCGCTCTCCTACTCGGCGGCACCAAACCAAAGTTGGCGATTCCCGCGTCCGTCATACTTCTTGCCCTCGCTTGGGCCCTCACGTTCAGCCACGCCGCCAACTGGTCACACTTGGATTACGTGAAGTCGGAACCAAAATCGGAGGTAAAGACATTAGTCAAAACCTTTACAACCTATGGCATGGATGAACAAGAACGTTTAATCTTCCACTTTGCCATCAACACGCTGGAACCGGAACTTCAAAAGTACGTACAAGCGGTGACCATCGTCTCGAATGAATCGTACAAAAAGCACGAAAGCTTCAAAAGTAGCGGCCACGCCCATGTCCGGCCTGGCGAAATCTGCCTGCTGCGCGGTTGCGATGAATCCCAGACAATCATAAGTTGGTGGCACGAAGCCGGCCACATATGGCGATGGCGCTTGCCGGCGATCGCAAACGATGAGTGGAACGAAATCTCGGGGAAAGTGTACGCGAACACTTACTATTATGACAAGACTACGGCCGGAGATTACCCCCAGAACGGCATATTGCGTCTGCACGGTGTCGCGAACCATGACGAAGACATGGTCATTTACCTGGCATCAATCTATGCTTACGTCCACCTCGGCATAAACGAGTTCGCCGGAGTGGACTGGAATGATCCTCGCTATTTGAAAAAAATAGAATTCCTGTACAAGTGGGGTGCCATCTCCGAGGGCGTATTGGAAGCCGCGAAGACCATCCCCATCCGCGCCGAATACAAGACCAAGGACCCGAGACAACAAAGCTCGGGTTTTTTATTTTATTCTTATTTTGATTTATTTGACGCCCGTAAACTAGTGACGTATAAATAAAAATAGTACCGACAACAACCCGGTTAAGGAGTGAGGTCGTGAAGAAAGCCGCGATGATCGTATGCGCCATATGCATTCTCGCCGGTTGCAACAGCGGACCGATACGCAGTTGTCCAAGGCCCGAACCAAAATCGGAAGTGAGGACGGCGACAAAAACATTTCGGACCTACGGCTTGGACGAGCAGGAACGCTGGGCTTTCCAATACGCCATGTCCAAAATGGGATGCGATGTCCCGACCAAAGTCAAAGCCGCGATCATGCTTTCTCAAGATGAATACATGGCGCACTATGAGGATCGGAGCAGCGGGCACGCGCATACCAGCGCCGGAGACATCTGCGCCCTGCGCGACTGGGACGAAACTTGGACAATCTTGGTCTGGTGGCACGAAGCCGCACATGTGTGGAGGTGGCACCTCCCGACGAGCGCCGATGACGAGTGGCGAAAAATAGCCGGACGCGTGTATGTCAACACGTACGACTATGACATTACCAAGGCAAACGACTACCCCAAGGACGGCGTATTGAGATTGCACGGCTCGGCGAATTACAGCGAGGACATGGCTATCTACATCGAGGCCGCCTACGCCTATCATTACCTCAGCGTAAATCAGTTCGCCGGCGCGGACTGGAGCGATCCGCGCTATCTCCAAAAAATTAAGTTCTTGTACAAACGGGGGGGCCTATCCAAAGAAGTGTTTGAGGCGATATCGGCCATCCCCGCCGGCATCAAGCGCAACGCCAAAGATCCGAAGTAACCAAACTCGGGTCTTTTATTTTTACCTGTGGCATGGTAAGATGGGCAAAGATCAATGGCTCTTTGCCAATTCAGCAATCAGTGTTTAGGGGGATGGCCATGATGCTTTTCCCGGCAACGATTGTATTTCTGTTTTGTGTTTTTCCGGAAATCACGAAGGCCGACGACCCGCCCGAAAGAGTTGTCCTGCGGATCGGCCGCACATACACCCCCGTGTACAATGCCACCAAAGAACACCTGGCGACACTGCGCCGAGGGTTGGCTTGGCTCATGCCGGAGGTGCGCCGAAGCATTCTCTTCATCGACATCTTACCCGGTGATTCCGAACATTTTCAAAAGAAAGAGGCGGCGCATTGCCACCGACCGGATGACGATGAGCGCCCAGTGGAAGGCATGCGGATATGTTTTAGCCGGGACACGGTGACGGAAGCCAATCTTTGGCACGAAGCCGGACATGCTTGGTTGATTTCCATGCCGACCGGCTTCGACGAGGAGTGGCAGGAAATCAGCGATTTCGCCTATGCCGAATACACGGGTGCCGAGGATCGCAAACTAAGACAAAAGCGCTACCCGGCAGCCGGACTTCTTTCCGGCTATGCCACCACCAACTATCGCGAAGATGTCGCGGAATGGTTCAGCTGTATCTACGAATATGTCTCCGGCGGCAAGGACGCCTTCGCCAAAATAACCGACCGCGACGACCCTTGTTATCTCCAAAAACTACGGATGTTGCGGGACTGGGGCGCCATCGGGGCAGAGGACTACAATCTGATCATCAAACTATTTCGCTCCAAAAGACGCTTGTGCCTGGATAATCGCCAGGTTGCCTTGAATCCCGGAGGCATTTATGGCTAAAACCAAGAAACGGAAAGCCATCAGACACGCCCGTATCAAGGTTGGCCGCAACTTGGAAGCCACCTGGATAGGCACCAACAACATGGGCCCGAACACTCGTTCGTCGTTGAAGCTGAAACTGAAACTAATGACGCACGAAATGAGGCGCACTGTCCGGCAAATCGCCATTTGCACCGACAAACGCCATATGGCCGGAGCGGCGGCCCATTGCCACTCCGCGTCGGGTCATATCTGCTTTGCCACAACGGACTACGCGACAATCGAATTTCTGGCCCATGAAGTCGCCCATGCCCTGATTCATACGCTCCAAAGAGCCGGATCTTCTTTCTTAAAAGAATGGGGGCAAATCGCGGGCATTGAATATGGATCACCCGACTTCAAAGATCAACACTTCCCCTGCGACGGCCTGGTGTGCGAGTATGGCTCAAAAAACATAGACGAAGACATCGCCACCCATGTCCAATATATCTATAACTTCTTGCACACCTACCAACCCACTCCCTTATTCAAAATTACCAAGAACGATCCGCGGTACTACGCCAAGCTGCGGCTCCTTCTCAAATACCATTTCATTAACCAAAGACACTTCGACCTCATCGCGCCGCTATTCCGATAGCGGCTTTTTATTTCAACAATCCATCCGCAAACGTTTGTCTTTTCAAAAAATACATGCTATCATTTATGAAATATGAAATCATCTTTTAAGAAACAGAAGGGTTCGAAAATAAATGTAGCCGTGACGCTCGGGACCGAGGATGTCAAACCTCATTTTGATCGGGCTTTGGAGAAGGCCTTGCAAAACGTCGATCTCAAGGGTTTCCGCCCGGGTATGGCGCCGAAAGAATTGGCTGAAGCGGCCATCGACCGGCGCGCGGTGATGGAACATGCCGTCCAGGATGCCATCCGTCATTCCCTAAACAGCGTCATCGAAGAACAGGCATGGGTAGTCATTGATGCTCCGCAAGTCAAGGTGGACTCGGATGAAAAAAAAGCGGTTACCGACCAAGGTTTTTCTTATGCCGCGGAACTCACGGTTTATCCGGAGCTAACCTTGCCCGACTATAAAAAAATCGCCCACAAAGCGATGGCGGGCAAGCAAGAAGTGAAGGTGGAAGACAAAGAAATCGAGGATGCCATTCAATGGCTCCGCAAATCACGGGCCGCGGAATTGCGGGCAATACGGGCTGCGGCCAAAGGCGATGCCGTGGAACTGGATTACGCGGCGCACTTGGACGGCAAGGTTCTGCCGGGCGGGGAGGTGGCCGGCGACAAGTTCACCTTGGGTGAAGGTAAATTTATCCCCGGCTTTGAAGACCAGATTATCGGCCGCAAAGAGGGCGAAAAATTGTCCTTTGCCCTCACCGCGCCGGAAAATTATTGGCAAAAAGAACTAAGAGGCAAAAAATTGGACTTTAAGGTTAAACTGAAAGCCGTTTTCGAGCTGAAGTTGCCGGAGTTGAGTGATGAATTCGCAAAATCGTTGGGTAAATTTGCCGGTCTAGCCGAGCTTCGCAAAAATATAGAGGACGGCCTCCGGGCTGAAAAAGAACACAAGGAATCGGAAAGAAAACGCGCCAAGATTTTGGAAGAGATTATTGGCGGGACCAAAACCGACTTACCGGAAATTTTTGTGGAAAGGACGCTCGAGGGCATCCTCGCCGAGCATAAACAAATTATAGACAAAGGCGGAGAAAAACCCGAAGACGTACGTAAAAATCTACGGCCCGTGGCCGAAAAGCGCGTCATCGCCAATTTGGCTTTAAGCGAAATCGCCAAACTCGAGGGCCTGGAACCAACCAAAGAAGAAATTGAAGAGGAGGCTAAAACGCACGCGCCCGGAAGACAAGGGTTTGATGCCGGACAGATTTATGATCAGCTTTATGGCATAATTATGAATAGAAAGGTCTTTGAATTCCTGGAAAAATTATAGATTTGATTAATTTTGCCGATGACTTTTCTGCGCTCCATCCTCGGCAAAATTATCTCAGGTCTTCTTAAAACTAAAACATATGACAAGTAAAACAAAAAATGCTTCCGACGAATATTTAATACCCACCGTGATTGAGAAGACCGCCCACGGCGAACGGGCTTACGATATCTATTCCCGATTATTGAAAGAACGGATTATTTTTTTGGGCGGGCAAATCAACGACGGCCTGGCGAACACCATCATCGCCCAGTTACTGCTCTTGGAACATGAAGATCCTAAAAAAGATATCAAACTCTATATAAATAGCCCTGGGGGTTCTGTTTCGGCCGGACTCGCCGTTTATGACACCATGCAACACGTGAAGCCCGATGTCTCCACCATTTGCGTGGGACTCGCGGCCTCCATGGGTGCCGTGCTTTTGAGCGCCGGCGCGAAGGGCAAACGTTTGGCGCTCCCGAATGCAGAGATTATGATTCACCAAGTCATGGGCGGGGCGGAAGGCCAGGCAGTGGAAATTGAGATAGCGGCAAAACATATCATTAAAGTCAAAGACCGCTTGAGCCAGATTATTGCCAAGCATACCGGTCAACCACTGAACCGCGTTGAAAAGGACACGGATAGAGATTATTTCATGTCGGCGGAAGAAGCGAAAGCATATGGGTTGATAGACGAAATCGTAAGAGGCAAAAAGTAGTTGTAGAAAAACTTTTATAATGGTCAGTTTTGTTATCGCGCCTCGACGGAGGACCGGAAGATTTTTATTGTTGTATTTCACTAAAAATAATGTTATGCTGTAGGCAGTTCCTGTCCGCCCCCTCCATCATCGCATTAGGAGCGACGCGCATGAAAAAAAGACGACCCAATGGCTCCTCGGTCATAACCGTGTCAACCATGGATGATCGCACGTGGCGAACATACGGGCCAAATAAGGCGGATGATATGGTAGTTGATTTTCGCATACCCAGAAACCCACTTAGTTTGAGTTCCATCGCTACGCAGCATAGTCGCATCCTAACGCGTGAGATGAAACAAAACGGGCTAGCACTCCGCGCGTTGCGCGCAAAGCAAAAACAGAAGGCAAAAAGCATCGCGGCCCGATCCGGCTTATCAATACATGCCCTGCGGCGCTGGGAAAAAGGGAGCCCTGACCCAAATCAATACGACTGGCAAACCCTCCAACGAATACTGAAGGCGCTCCGTTGCCGGCCAAAAGATTTGCGGGTCGCAAAAACAAGCGTGACGCGAACCAAGGGGCCGCCAAGACGGATCCGTCTCTTGCGTACGGTTATGAGTAGAGTCGAAAAACTACCGATTCGCAACCTCAATGCCATCATAGAATATCTGCAGTAACCCAGACAACCACGCGTTGCCTGTTTTATTTTTTTGGAATAAGATTTATATAAGATAATTAAGTAATCCTTCGACGCGGCTCAGGAAATAAATCCTTATCAACTGAGCTTATCGAAGCGATACCACAACATGAAACTAGACATCAAAACACTGCTCGGGAAGGGGGTGGCCGAGGTTATTATTAAAGAACACCTGGAAAGCGAACTTTTGGCCGGTAAAAAACTGCGGGTAAAATTCGGAGCCGATCCAACTTCTCCGGACTTGCATTTAGGCCATGCCGTCGCGCTCAGGAAATTACGGCAATTTCAGGATGCGGACCATCAAGTTGTGTTTATCATTGGGGATTACACCGCGCGTATCGGCGATCCGTCCGGAAAATCAAAAACTAGACCGGCTTTATCCAGGGAAGAAATTGATAAAAATGCTGAAACCTATTTTGCTCAGGCCGGTAAAATCTTGGATATTAAAAAGCTGGAAATCCATCATAACAGCGAGTGGTTTGAACAAGAAAGTGATTGGGCCGTTCGCCTTGCCCGCCTTTTTACCGCCCAACGCATCTTAGAACGCGATGATTTCACTAAACGCCTGAAAGACGGGGTGGAAATATACTTACATGAACTTTTATATCCCGTGATGCAGGCCTATGATTCCGTAAAAATTTCAGCCGACGTTGAGATAGGCGGCACCGACCAAAAATTCAACATGCTCGCCGGGCGCGATCTCCAGAGGCACATGGGGCTCAAAGAACAAGATATCGTCACCGTACCACTTTTGGTGGGGTTGGACGGCGCCCATAAAATGTCCAAATCGCTGAACAATTACATCGGGCTCACAGATGAACCGAATGTGATGTTCGGCAAAGTCATGGCCGTACCGGATGAGTTGATTGATTCTTACTACGAACTTTTGGTCGAGGGAAAGAGAAGGACTGCCGATCCACGCGATGCCAAGCTGGAACTTGGTCAAATTATCGTGGATACGTATCACGGCAAGGGCGCGGGCAGGAAGGCGCAAGATGAATTTGTCCGGGTTTTCTCCAAAAAAGAAAAGCCCTCGGATATTCCCGAAATCATGGTTGATGCCAAAGAATTACCACTCGTGGAACTTTTGGTTAAAACTGGCTTGGTTAAAAGCAAAAGCGAGGCGAGGCGGCTGATAGAACAAGGCGGCGTAAAGATTGACGATGCAAAACAAGCCGATCCAAACGCAGTGATCCCGCTGACCAAACCCGTGACAGTCCAAGCCGGACCCAGAAAGTTTGTTAAGATAAGGGTATAAGATCAATAAAGCCGCCCATATGGGCGGCTTTATTGATCTTGAGCGGGTAACGGGACGCTTCGCTATCGAACGTCGCTTCGCTCCCTAGAAACCTCTCGGTTTCTAAACGGCCTTCGGCCTATTTCCTACACGGGGAAACACTGGCGTTTTTCCCCGACCCCCTTTCAGTCCGACTCCCGTAATTCTTAAAATTAACACAGTCGCCCCTTACGGGCGACTGTGTTAATTTGAGCGGGTAACGGGAGTCGGACCCGTATCTCGACCTTGGC